>CANFCA010000067.1 GCA_947445045.1 Gallionellaceae bacterium | reverse complement strand
TTCAGCCAGATACCCAATCAGTTGTTGTGAATCCGTAGTGTGTTTCAATGTCAATTGAACACCTTCAAATGTAGTTATAGTTATATCCGAAGTTCCGTTTCGGGGTCGAAGTTGATGATCACGAAATACCGCTTTCTTGAAGCTCATTTTCAAAAAATTGCTATTTTTTTAAGCACAGCAAGGATTGGGAATCATTAATCTCGCTTTGGGTTACCCACATTCGAAGTGTTTTGCGCACCAACGTTAGATTGGAACTGTCACAATCAAGTTACCAGATTCGTCCGGATTGGCGAGCCAAAGAAATTTTCATATATTTTCTTGTGGTTAGAGGCAGCATAGGTCACCTTTCAGGGTGGCTTTTTTGCTTTATGGGGGTAAATATACTTAGAGTCCGTGGGTCGGTATAGATCCAAGGGGGATGTTGGGGTGGACGAGTCCATAAAAGCTATAAATCTGCAACTCTGATTCGACTTCCCTACTCTTCAAAACTTTAAAGATAATACACATCGAAGTCTCAGTTCGTTATAGGTTCGTTATTTCAGTACCTGATAACTGACGTTCGCCAAGTGGTACTTTCGACCTCCATACGAGAAGGTCAAGTTTGTCTAAGCTGCCTTTCAAATTTGCATCCATCCCATCATATGTGGCGTTGAAATTTAATCGGGTTAGTTTGCATCAATGACGCACCAGTAATTTACGAATTTCGGGGACGCATGAGCCACAGCCTGTCCCTGCTTTTAAACACAAGCCTATCGCTTCGACACTATCCAATCCTTGCGCTTCAATCGCATTCAGAATGGTTTTTTTGCCGACATTGTTGCAAGCACAAATGATGCGCCCCGTATCAAAAACTGCGCCTTTTGGTGGTCGTGCGGAAAGCAAGCCTGTCAAGTCCGCAGGTTCGATTTGCGCTTGATTAAACAAGCTACTCAGCCACTCTCGTTCAGGCAAACGTTGATCGGGCGCGATGAAAAACACCGCTTCTAGCTTTCCATCTTGTATGACAGCAGCGCGATAACGTCCCATCGCAGCATCGCGGTATTCAATCCATCCGTCTGAATCTGCCAAGAATTTTTTTACCCAATCGCGCCAATTTTCTGGCAGCACTTCACCCGCAAGTTCATGCCGCCAATATCCTGCGCCACGAGAGCAAGCGCAATAGCTGGCATCGACAAAATCCAGTCGCGTCCGACTCAACACGAATCCCTGCCAAGTGGGGCGATAAGGTTCAACTCGAACGGGTGTGTGCTTGGACTCTGGTTGACCTGAGATGGGATCGGTAATGGGCGCGACCAGCGCATCCACTCGTGCCGATTTGGCAAAGACATCGTTCCAGTGCATAGGCACAAACACTGAGCCAGGTCGCTGATCTTCGCTAATTTGAACGCGAGCCAACATGATGCCATGACGGCTAATCAACTTCGCCAATCCGCCATCCTGCAACTGATAGAGTTGTGCGTCAGATGCTTGCACTTGTACGTTCGGCTCGAACACATGAGCATTCAAACGCGGCACTTTGCCAGTGCGGGTCATGGTGTGCCATTGATCTCGGATACGACCTGTGTTCAATACCAAAGGAAAATTTTGGTCAACAGGAATAGCAGGAAATTTCGGCGTAACCACAACCATGCGTGCTTTACCACTTGGCGTGAAAAATTTTCCGTCAGTAAATAGGCGCTGTGTTCCTTTGGGGGATTTATTATTAACTGGCCATTGGATCGGCCGTAGTGCGTCGTATTCCACATCGTTCAACGTTGCCAATGCGCTGATGTCGAATGCTCTCTTGTCTTCATTTTCAAAGCCAGACAATTGTGCATGTTCACGAAAAATTTGCGCGGGTTTGGTGTAAGGGAATGCCTCTGAAAATCCCATGCGTTGCGCTATCTGAGTGATGATCCACCAGTCTGGTTTTGCTTCTCCCGCCGCACTCAATAAAGACCGCTGCCGTGAAATTCTCCGCTCGGAATTTGTCACCGTACCGTCTTTTTCACCCCAACCTTGTGCTGGTAAAAGAATATCGGCACAGGCCGTGGTGTCGTTATGCTCAACGCAATCAGATACCACCACCAGCTCGCAATCCAACAAAGCGGCACGCACTTTATCCGCATCCGGCAAACTCACTACCGGGTTCGTACCCATGATCCATACCGCTTTGATTTTTTTGTCGGCGATAGCTTGGAACATGTCCACCGCTTTCAGACCGGGAGCTTGGGCGATATTGGGTGCGTTCCAAAAACGCTGCACTAAGTTGATGCTGGTGGCATCAGAAAAATCCAGATGCGCTGCCAGTTGATTAGCCAAGCCACCGACTTCACGTCCACCCATCGCATTGGGTTGTCCCGTCACCGAGAACGGCCCCATACCCAACTTGCCGATACATCCCGTTGCCAGATGCACGTTGATAATCGCATTGGCTTTATCCACGCCGCTGGAAGACTGATTGATGCCTTGAGAGAATATCGTCACAGTGCGTTCGGTGCGCGCAAACATGCTAAAGAATTCGCTAACCTGCGATTCAGGCAAGCCGCAAATCTGTGCGACTTTAGGAATCGAGCTGACTGAACGTGCCGCTTCAAAAGCAGCTGCAAAGCCTTCCACGTGTGCTTCCACATAACTCAAGTTAATCGCATCTTCACGGCGCAGGTAATGTAACAAGCCGTTAAACAAATAAGCATCTGCTCCAGGTGCAATCGCCAAATGCAGATCAGCCATGTCACACGTTGCGGTGCGGCGTGGATCAACGACGACTATTTGCATGTCAGGTCGCGCTTTTTTTGCAGTCATCAAGCGTTGATATAAAACCGGATGCGCCCACGCATAGTTTGATCCAACAATAACTACTAGGTCAGCTGCCTCGATGTCGTCATAACAAATCGGCACAGCATCCGCGCCGAAAGCACGTTTGTGTGCTGCCACTGCGGTGGACATACAAAGACGTGAGTTGGTGTCGATATTCGCACTGCCGATGAAGCCCTTCATCAACTTGTTGGCGACGTAATAATCTTCGGTGAGAATTTGCCCTGAAACATAAAAGGCGACGGCATCCGCACCATGTTCCGCGATGATTTTTTTGAAACCATTCGCCACTTGATCCAATGCATCATCCCACGAAGCTCGTTGCCCATGTATGATCGGATACAGCAAGCGACCCTCGTGATCTAGTGTGTCAACGAGCGCAACACCTTTTGAACATAGCCGCCCGAAATTTGCCGGATGTTGCTTATCACCCGTCAAGCTAAGCTTTTCACCAACACTTACTTCTACGCCACAGCCCACACCGCAATAAGGGCAAGTGCTGTGAATAACGTGAGGCGTATTTAAGCTTTGCATACTCCGGCCTCTACATTGAGAAACAATACGCCATGTGCAACCCTTACTTCATGACGATGAGCGCACCCCACATCAGGGGCAACTGCTGCACCCGTTTCCAAGTCAATCTGCCAACTATGCAGCGGACAAGTTACACGCTTGCCATGCACGATGCCTTGCGACAACGGACCGCCTTTGTGCGGGCAACGGTTATTCAGCGCGAACACCTGATCGTCCACGCTACGAAATAGAGCAATCTCACCCGTTGCAGTATTCACAATGCGCGAACCTTGACGCGGTATGTCATTCAAATTACCAACTTGTATCCAGTTCATTTTCTACCTCATTCTCGTATGGCGGGTCACGCCCACCATTGCAACATTTGGCGTTACGGCGGGTGTGACCCTCCCTACATTTTTTGCTTATTCAATCGTTGCCAACGCCGCGTACTCATGTGCATCTTTACCTTGAGCGCGTTCTTTCCACGGATCATCCTGCGAATAGCGTTGCGATTCCAAAAAGCGCGCATACAATTCGGCGCGACCTGCCGCATCTTCGACCACGCGCTGTTTAACGTAAGCCAAGCCAACACGCTCTATCCACGGCGCGGTGCGATCCAGGTAATGCGCCTCTTCACGGTAAACCTGCATGAATGCCCCGCAGTATTCCATCACCTCTTCCTCTGTTGATACCTTGCACAGGAAATCAGTGACGCGCACTTTGATCCCGCCATTGCCGCCGACATGAATCTCATAACCGGAATCTACGCACACCACGCCAAAATCTTTGATGGTTGCTTCTGCACAATTGCGCGGACAACCGGATACGGCAATTTTGAATTTATGCGGTGTCCACGAACCCCAAGTCATTTTTTCGACTTTGATGCCCAAGCCGGTCGAATCTTGCGTGCCGAAGCGGCACCACTCCGAACCCACGCAAGTTTTCACGGTGCGCAGTGATTTGCCATAAGCATGACCCGACACAAAACCTGCCGCGACTAAGTCGCCCCACATTTTGGGTAAATTTTCTTTGGTGACACCGAGCAGGTCGATACGCTGACCACCTGTAATTTTCACAGTAGGCACTTGGTATTTATCCGCAATATCGGCGATAGAGCGCAACTCGGATGGTGATGTCACGCCACCCCAGATACGCGGGATTACCGAGTAGGTGCCATCTTTCTGTATGTTGGCGTGAACGCGTTCATTGATATAACGCGAAGCATTGTCATCCTGATATTCGCCAGGCCACGCAGATAACAAATAGAAGTTGAGCGCGGGGCGACACTTGGGACAACCATCCGGGGTTTTCCAATTCAACGCTTGCATCAGTTCTGGCAAGGTTTTTAAGCTTTGCGAAGGAATGGCTACACGAATTTCTTCATGCGTTGCATCGGTACAGGCGCAGATGGATTTTTTGCTGGTCTTGGTTGAGTAATCGCCACCCAAGGTATTCGCCAAAATAGATTCCACCAAACCCGTACACGAGCCGCACGAACTGGACGCTTTGGTATGCGCGCGCACCTCTTCCAAGGTGAACAACTTTTTATCGACAATGGCTTTGACAATCGCGCCTTTGCACACGCCGTTGCAGCCGCATATCTCTGCGGTATCCGCCATGTTCGCCACGCTGGCTGCGCCGCCACGACCGGCATCTCCCAGATGTGATTGCCCGAACAAAATGTGCTCGCGCATTTCCGACACATCCGTGCCATCGCGCAGCATTTGGAAATACCACGGACCGTCCACGGTATCACCATACATCACTGCACCGCGAATTTTGTTGTCGCGCAGCACCAGTTTTTTATACACGCCGCGTGCCGCATCTTGTAACAGCAACTCTTCATCTTCAGGGCCGGGATTAAAATCACCCGCTGAAAATAAATCAATGCCAGTCACTTTGAGCTTGGTCGATACAGACGAACCTTCGTAGCGCATCCGACCATATTCAGCCAAATGATTCGCCGCCACTTTGGCTTGCTCAAACAAAGGCGCAACCAAGCCGTATGTCTGACCCCTATGTTGCACACATTCGCCTACCGAATAAATTTTCGGGTCGTAAGTTTGCATCGTGTCATTCACCACGATGCCACGCTCGCAATGAATGCCAGCCGACTTAGCCAGTGCGATGTTAGGACGAATACCGACCGCCATTACCACCAGATCAGCCTCAATCTCTTCACCATCTTTGAAACGCAACCCCGTAACTTTATCTACCCCCAGAATCGATTCAGTTTGACGCGCCAGATAGAATTTCAAGCCGCGTTTTTCCAACGCTTTCTTAAGTAAATCTCCACCAGCTTTGTCGAGCTGACGCTCCATCGGCCACTCACACAAATGCACCACATCAACTTCCATACCTTGCAAAGACAAGCCATTGGCGGCTTCCAGCCCTAACAGACCACCACCAATAACCACAGCACGCTTGCCCGTTTTGGCTGCGGTGAGCATTTTTTCTACATCGTCGATACTGCGATAAGCAATCACGCCCGATAAATTTGCACCGGGTACAGGCAATACGATCGGATTTGAACCTGTGGCAATTAGCAGACGGTCATAATGAACGGACAAACCATCATCGGTTTCGACCACACAACGCTGCCGATCAATTTTTGTGACTAGCTTTCCAGTATGCAAAGTAATGTTGTTTTCTGTGTACCAACTCCAGTCATTCAACACGGTATCCTGAAATGATATCTCTCCGGACAACACAGGCGACAACAGGATGCGGTTGTAATTAGGTTGCGGCTCTGCACCGAACACAGTGATGTCAAACTCCTCATGCGACATCTTTAGCAATTCCTCTATCGTGCGGATGCCCGCCATGCCGTTGCCTATCACCACCAATCGCATTTTATTTTTTACCATCATGCTTTCCTTAAAAATTTAAACACCTCTCAGCGAAATACTTAAACGGCACTCTCGTCGGCAATTTGAATTAGCTCCTCGACTGAAGTCAAAGATTGATCAAATTTCTTTACTTACCTTTCAAACATGGATTTTCTGGAGAAAATACCAATCTCGTCACCCACTTCGATGCTGTCGATTAACGAAGCAACTTGCCCATTTACCGTGCATATCACATGACTATCATCA
>CANFCA010000066.1 GCA_947445045.1 Gallionellaceae bacterium | reverse complement strand
GGCGGCGTAATACTTTGATTGCGGCGATGTTGGTACACATGGATGCAGCCGATGCGATGTTGTGCGGCACGGTGTCACAGCCGCTCAAACATTTGCGCTATATCGACGAGGTGATCGGACATAGTGTTGGTGGCAGTGTCTATGCAGCGATGAATGTATTGTTGTTGCCAAGTCATACGCTGTTCATTTGCGACACACATGTCAATTATGATCCCAGTGCGGAGCAGGTAGCGGAGATGACATTGTTGGCCGCTGCGGAAGTACGTCGTTTTGGTTTGGTGCCGAAAGTTGCTTTGTTGTCACATTCAAATTTTGGCACTCATGATAATGAATCCGCGCTTAAGATGCGTCGCGCACGTGAGCTACTTGAGCAACTCGATCCGAAGCTTGAGGTGGAGGGTGAAATACACGGGGATGCTGCCTTGTCGGAAAGTTTACGCAATGAGATATTCCCGAATTCGCGATTGAAGGGCATTGCCAATTTGTTGATTATGCCCAATCTGGATGCGGCAAATATAGCGTATAACCTACTTAAAATAACAGCAGGTGAAGGTGTGACTATCGGTTCTATTTTGTTGGGTGTAAATAAGTCCGCGCATATACTCACCTCAACAGCAACGGTGCGCCGTATCGTGAATATGAGTGCGCTGGCAGTGGCTAGCGTGAGTACGCATTAGCAACGCATTTTGGAATAATTGCGTCACGAAAAGCTGAACCAAAGGAATATAATTAAGCGAACATGGCGATTTAAGAATAACAGTAAAGGGGCAGCGCCATTCCGCTGCAGGTGGAAGTTACCCGTTTAATTCGGATGTTTTTTATCTTGATTGTGCGGGTAAGTTTAAGGGGAGGCTTACATGAAATTGCGTATTGTAATGATGTGTGTTCTGGCACTGGGAATCAGCAATGTTGTTCATGCCGCTGATGAAATTGTTATTAAATTTAGTCATGTTGTCGCGTTAGATACTCCTAAAGGAAAGGCTTCGGAGCTCTTTGCCAAACGCGCCGCAGAGCTTACCAAGGGCAAAGTCAAAGTAGAGGTTTATCCAAACAGCTCGCTATACAAAGATAAAGAGGAAATGGAAGCACTGCAAATCGGCGCAGTGCAGATGTTGGCACCTTCATTGGCAAAGTTCGGCCCGTTGGGTGTTAAAGAATTCGAAGTTTTTGATTTCCCTTACATCTTTGATGACACGGCTGATTTGCACAAAATTACGCAGGGCCCGATAGGCGCATCTTTGCTTGCTAAGCTGGAGGCCAAGGGGATTAAGGGACTATCCTTCTGGGATAACGGTTTCAAATCTTTTTCAGCCAATACACCAATAAAATCGCCTAGTGATTTGAAAGGTAAAAAGATGCGCATCCAGTCATCTAAAGTGCTGGAAGAAGAAATGCGCTCTGTGGGTGCCATACCGCAGGTGATGGCATTCTCCGAGGTGTATCAAGCGCTGCAAACAGGCGTAGTGGATGGTACAGAGAATCCTATTTCTAATCTTTATTCACAAAAAATGCATGAAGTCCAAAAATATCTCACGTTAACCAATCATGGATATTTAGGTTATGCAGTCATCGTCAATAAAAAATTCTGGGAAGGTTTGCCTGCGGAGGTACGTGGTCAACTTGAACAGGCGATGAAAGAAGCAACCGTATACGCCAATAAGATTGCGCAAGAAGAAAACGATAACGCGCTTGAAGGTGTGAAGAAGAGCGGCAAGACGACAGTCTATGCTCCAACTAAGGAAGAGCGGATGGCATTTAAAAAAGCCATGGCACCGGTGCATACCAAAATGGCTGATCGGGTAGGCAATGACTTGTTGCAATCCATTTACAAAGAAACAGGGTTCGATCCAACCAAGCTTTAATTTTTCTGCCACACCCCACCGACGCGCCTATGCGTCGGTGAAAGTTGTTACTACACATTGCACCCATCAGAGGTGCGGCTAACGGGGGGAGTTCGGTTCATGAAATATCTTGATCATCTCGAGGAATGGATCATTACTTTCCTCATGGCCGCTGCTACCTTGATTATCTTCGTCGCGGTCATCCATCGCTATGCTGCTGGCGTGAATATCCCTGTTGTTCAAGATTGGTTGCTCTCACTGAGTTTCAGTTGGGCACAAGAACTCACCATCATCATGTTCGTTTGGATGGCCAAGTTTGGCGCAGCCTACGGCGTGCGAACAGGCATTCATGTCGGGGTCGATGTGCTGATCAATCGTCTTGATGAAAAGATGCGCAAACAATTTATTATTTTTGGCCTACTTGCCGGCGCGACGTTTACGGGTATTGTTGCAACGCTCGGCGCTTACTTTGTCTGGGAAAACGGCGCACATTATGCCTTTCTCCACTGGACGGGCAGTGCTGTCGGTGATGTGCCTGAAGGGCCGACCACGCCAGATCTTGAATGGCCGACATGGATGGTTTATTCGGCGATTCCGCTCGGCACGAGTCTGATGTGTTTTCGCTTTTTGCAGGTTCTGGTTGGTTTCATTAAGACTGGTGAGTTACCCCACCATGACCATGGCCACGTGGATGGTATCGAAGATGAGCCAGCGCAGGTAGATGCCAATGTGTATTCACTGAACGATAACCTGCATGCTAGTGATCTCACGCATACTAAGACAGAGGGTAAGCCTCGCAGTGATGACGGAGGTGAGCAAAAATGAACGCAGCAATCATTTTCATATTGCTCATTGTCCTGATGTTGACCGGCATGCCAATCTCGATTTCGCTTGGCCTTACCGTACTCAGCTTTTTGTTTATGTTTACCCAAGTGCCACTGGAATCGGTCGCGTTGAAGCTGTTCACCGGTATTGAAAAATTCGAGATCATGGCGATTCCATTTTTCATTCTTGCTGGAAATTTCCTTACTCACGGCGGTGTGGCGCGACGCATGATCCGGTTCGCCTCGACGATGGTCGGTCACTGGTATGGTGGACTAGGTCTGTCTGGGGTGCTTGCGTGTGCCTTGTTTGCCGCAATCTCTGGCTCTTCACCTGCAACGGTGGTGGCGATTGGTTCAATACTATTACCCGCGATGGTCAAGGCAGGTTTCCCCAAAAAGTTTGGGGCTGGCATCATTACCACATCGGGTGCGCTGGGCATTTTAATCCCACCGTCTATCGTTATGGTGATGTACTCGGTGGCGACGAATACTTCAGTCGGCGCATTGTTCATGGCGGGTGTCGTGCCTGGTATTGCATTGGCGATGGTGCTGGGTTCAGTGACGTGGTATCGGGCGAAGAAGTTCGATTATCCTCGTTTACCTAAAGCGCCTTTTGCCGAACGTTTTAAAGCATTTCGCGAGTCTGCATGGGGGTTGTTGCTCATCGTGATTGTGATGGGCGGTATCTACACTGGCATGTTCACTCCCACTGAAGCGGCAGCGATGAGTGCAGTGTATGCCTTTGTGGTTGCCGTGTTTGTTTACAAAGATTTGGGATTGAAGGATGTACCCAGAGTGCTGCTTAACTCCGCGAATATGTCGGCGATGTTGCTCTACATCATCACTAACGCGGTATTGTTTTCGTTTGTCCTGACTAACGAAAATATCCCGCAGGCACTGGCTGCTTGGATGTTGGGGCATGGGTTGGGGATGATTACTTTCTTGCTGGCTTGTAATGTCATGTTGCTGCTCGCGGGCAATTTTATGGACCCATCTTCAATCGTGCTGATCTTTGCGCCGATATTGTTTCCTGTAGCGGTCAAGTTGGGCATAGACCCCGTGCATTTTGGCATCATCATGGTGGTGAATATGGAGGTGGGGATGTGTCATCCACCTGTTGGCTTAAATCTTTACGTTGCGTCGGGAATAACCAAAATGGGGATTACTGAACTGACCGTTGCGGTATGGCCGTGGCTACTTTCCATGCTTGCTTTTTTGTTGGTGGTTACCTATTGGCCGTCGTTGTCGCTATGGTTTCCGCGCTTGCTTGGCATGATGTAGTGGCAATTTGCAGGATGTGCAACTAGGCTGTAGATATGATTACCCAAAAGCGCACGGTGATTTACGTTTCGGATGGTACCGGCATCACAGCGGAGACCTTGGGTCATGGTTTGCTTGCGCAATTCGATGGCATTGAATTTCAACCGTTACGTTTTCCATTTTTGGATAGTTTAGAAAAGGCGCGAAATTGTCTGGTTCGCATCAATGAACTTAATCTGAGCGAGGGTGTGCAACCTATCGTGGTAATGACAGTCACCGATCACGAGATATGTGAATTATTGCATCAGGGGCAGGCATTTTTTATTGATCTGTTTGACACCTATATTGCCCCTTTAGAAAAAGAACTCGGCTCTAAATACACCCGATCAGTAGGTCGTTCGCATGGGCATGCTCATCCGCAATATAACGCTCGCATTGCCGCAATGAATTTTGCCTTGGCGCATGACGATGGTATTTCAGACTCTGATTTAAAAAGCGCCGATGTCATTTTGGTGGGCGTATCGCGTAGCGGCAAGACACCCACTAGCTTGTATCTGTCATTGCAGTTTTCGTTGAAGGCGGCCAATTACCCGCTGATACCGGAAGACTTTGAACGCAATCATCTACCATCAAGACTGATGCCTTATCGCAGCAAATTGTACGGTTTGACTATCGCGCCAGAGCAGTTGCATCGCATTCGCAATGAACGTCGTCCGAACAGCAAATATTCCTCTTTGGAAAATTGCCGATATGAAGTGGCGGCTGCTGAAAAAATGATGCGTCGAGAAGGTATAAAATGGTTCGACACCACGTCACGCTCAATTGAGGAATTGTCGGTGCAATTGATGCAAGCGATGCAGGGCGATCAAACAGTTCATAAATTTTCGTAGTTGATATTTCAGGTGAGTTCACCTTTACATAATTAGGAGAAAATCATGCAACCCTATGTCATTCCATTCCAATCTTTGGGCATCGCAAATATCCCAGAGGTGGGTGGGAAGAATTCTTCGCTTGGCGAGATGATTGCCAACTTGAGTTCGTCCGGTGTGCAAGTGCCGGGTGGCTTCGCAACGACGGCTCAGGCTTATCGCGATTTTCTAGCGCATGAGGGTTTGGACAAACGCATTGAGCAGTTGTTGGATAAGCTTGATGTTGAAGATGTCTCGGCTTTGGCTGAGGCGGGGCGCACCATACGCAACTGGATTGTTCAAGCACCCTTGCCTAAGCGTTTGGAAATTGAAATTCGTGAGCATTACGCGCAGCTAGCCGCAAGCGACGAAGGCAGTTTTGCGGTGCGTTCTTCAGCTACAGCAGAAGACTTGCCGGATGCTTCATTTGCCGGTCAGCAAGAGACTTTCCTTAATATCCACGGTGTCGACAATATTCTGCATGCCATACGCGAAGTGTTCGCTTCGTTGTACAACGACCGCGCTATATCTTATCGGGTGCATAAAGATTTCACCCATGCCGATGTCGCTTTATCGGCAGGTATTCAACGCATGGTACGTTCTGATTTGGGCGCGTCCGGTGTGATGTTTACGCTGGATACGGAATCGGGTTTTCGCGATGCGGTGTTTATCACCTCGTCATTTGGTTTGGGCGAAATGGTGGTGCAAGGCGCGGTAAACCCCGATGAATTTTATGTACACAAGCCGCAGCTCGCGGCTGGATTTCCTGCATTGATCCGCCGCAGCCTAGGCTCAAAACAACAGCGCATGGTGTTCGATGAGCAGCGTTCAGCGGGACGTTCTACGCGCATCGAGCCAGTACCTGCTGACGATCAAACGCGCTTCTCATTGAGTGATGCAGACGTGTTGCAACTAGCGCGTTATGCCGTGTCTATCGAGCAACATTACGGTCGCCCGATGGACATCGAATGGGGCAAAGACGGACTGGATGGTGAGCTGTATATCTTGCAGGCACGTCCAGAAACAGTGAAGTCACATTCCTCTGGCGCTAGCTCAGAGAAATATCGTTTGTTACAACGTGGCGATGTGCTGGTGGAGGGCCGCGCTATTGGTCAGAAGATCGGCTCAGGTCGGGTGCGTATCGTCGCCAGTACCGCCGAGATGGACAAGGTGCAAGCTGGGGATGTGCTGGTCACTGATATGACTGATCCGAACTGGGAGCCGGTGATGAAGAAGGCATCGGCTATCGTCACCAATCGCGGCGGACGCACTTGCCATGCGGCGATTATCGCGCGTGAGTTAGGGATACCCGCAATTGTCGGATGTGGTGATGCCACTTCATCGTTGCAGGACGGCGAGATTGTGACTGCTTCCTGTGCAGAAGGGGACACGGGTTTTGTGTATCACGGCAAGTTGCCATTTGAAGTGGTTACGCATAACGAAGATGTGTTGCCGCCGATACCCGTTAAGCTGATGCTCAATGTTGGCAATCCTACTTTGGCGTTTGAATTTGCCCAGTTGCCTGCTGCCGGAATTGGCTTGGCACGGCTCGAATTCATCATCAACAACCTGATTGGTATTCACCCCAAAGCGGTGTTGGAGTACAACAAACTGCCAAGTAAATTACATGAGGCCGTAATGAATCGCGCCGCAGG
>CANFCA010000065.1 GCA_947445045.1 Gallionellaceae bacterium | reverse complement strand
GTTTGCACAGTTCAACAATGGTGCGGCCTGCACGCAGGAATAATTGTTTACGTTCAGCATGCGTTGCCACCAATGAACCGTTGCCCGGTAACGACAATCCCAACGCTTCGGTCAAACAGTTCATCGAATTGGCAGTGAACATGCCCGAACAAGAGCCACACGTTGGGCAAGCAGACCGTTCAATCGCATCCACATCCGCATCGCTCACATTGCTGTCTGCCGCTGCCACCATCGCATCGACCAAATCTAGCCCAACGACTTTACCTTTCAAGGTCACCTTGCCTGCTTCCATCGGCCCGCCGGAAACGAACACCACGGGGATGTTCAGACGCATCGCCGCCATCAACATGCCCGGCGTAATTTTGTCGCAATTGGAAATGCACACCAGCGCATCGGCGCAATGCGCATTGCACATATACTCCACCGAATCCGCGATGAGGTCGCGCGAAGGCAAGGAATACAACATGCCGTCGTGGCCCATGGCGATGCCGTCATCCACCGCGATGGTGTTGAACTCCTTGGCGATGCCGCCCGCCTTCTCAATCTCGCGCGCCACCATTTGCCCTAGGTCTTTTAGATGTACGTGACCTGGCACAAATTGGGTGAATGAATTGGAGATAGCGATGATGGGCTTGCCGAAGTCGCCGTCTTTCATGCCAGTCGCGCGCCACAAAGAGCGTGCACCAGCCATGTTGCGACCATGTGTGGAAGTACGTGAACGATATTGTGGCATGGCTATAAATCCTGAAATTGAATAGGTGGTAATTCTAAACCAAAGCGAGGACTCGCCCCAACTTGGCGTAATAAAAGTAAAGCGATAGAAAAAGTACCAGTGTTTTAAAATCTTTAGTGCAAGCTTGCCGGTTATTGGCAGTATCGTTCGACACCTATTTTTGTTCACCTATAATGCCCGTTCACATTTGGCGAAGGGAGTCAGTCATGCAAACTATACTGGACGCTATCGGCTCAACTCCACTGATTCAGGTGGATGGAATATGGGTCAAGCTGGAGTTCCTAAATCCATCTGGATCGATCAAAGCGCGCATTGCGAAATATATGGTTGAACGCGCTGAACGCGAGGGGCTGCTGAAGGCGGGTGACACCATCGTGGAGGCGAGCAGTGGCAATACCGGTAACGCGATGAGTATGGTCGCCGCCGTTAAGGGTTACAAGATGTTGGTGTTGATGCCTAATGGCCTGAGCCGCGAGCGCACTGCGATCTCGCGGGCTTATGGTGCGGAGGTACGCATCATTGGGGATTTTCATGTGACCGATGCGCTGGCCGAAGTGCGCAGGCTAGGCAAGTTGCCCGGTTATTTTGCGCCGCAACAATTCGACAACGAGTGGAACGTGGATGAAAACCGAGAGTGGTTGGGGCAGGAGATTCTGGCGCAATTGCCTGCTGGGGTATTGCCTGATGCGGTAGTCGGCGGTGTGGGTACGGGTGGGACTATCGTCGGTGTTGGGCAGGCGTTCAAAGCGGTGAATCCGGCCTGCAGGGTGGCCGCACTTGAGCCGAGCGAGTCCTGCACGATACTCTGCGGTGAGATCGCAAAGCATTTGATTGAGGGAATCGCCGATGGGTTTGTGCCTGGCATTGTTCAACGCCATCGCGACGAGCTGGATGAGATCGTGACGGTCGAGTCTGTTGATGCCATAACGGAGATGCGCCGACTGGCGCGTGAGCATGGCATTTTTGTGGGTCCATCATCAGGTGCGCACCTGATTGCGGCAAGAGAATTGCGTGAGCGGTACAAGTTAGAAAATGTCGTCACGTTCTTTTGCGACAAAGGTGAGAAATACATCACCGACTACTGGCTGTGAAAAGTCTCCTCAGAGGGATTAACCCCGCATGTTGATTAAACCCACCAAGCCCTATTTGTCGGAGCTTAACGGCATTCTCTCGTTGCAGTTTGATGAGTGGTCAATACAAAGCGAGATGAGCATTGATGACACAGATGAGTTGGTGATTCCCTATACCCGCGTGATGATGAGTTTTTTATTGCTGGTGCCCACGCCCAAGCATGTCGCGATGATTGGGCTGGGTGGCGGTTCGGTGGCGAAGTATTGTTACCGCTATTTGCCGGATGCCCAAGTTACCGCAGTTGAGATTAGTGCCGATGTGATTGCGCTGCGAAATGAATTTGCTATACCTAAAGATGATGCGCGCTTTAGCGTATTGCTGGGTGATGGCGCATTGTGGGTGGCGGAAACTGATAGTCGCCCCGATGTGCTGATTGTGGATGGATTTGATGCGGATGGTTTGCCAGCGCAATTATGCAGCCAAGCTTTTTACGATGATTGTTATACCGCGTTGGCGGACAACGGCATTCTTGTCGTCAATATCTGGAAAGGTTATCCGCGCTACGATGAATACCTGTCGCGTCTCAATAATAGTTTTGACGGGAACAAGATAATTATGGATGCAGGAGATGATTTGAATCACATCGTACTCGCTGTAAAAAATGGCGCGTTCCCACCTTCTGCTGCCAGCATTCGTTACCACGCAAATATGTTAACTCAATCGCATGCATTAAATTTTCAGGCGAAAGCCAATAGGCTGATTCGGGCGCTGCCCAAGGGCGAAGCATGATGGATGCTACAACGCTTCAATCAGCTTTGCTGACACGCGTTACCCAGCTGCGCCAACGTCTGCGTGATTTGGGCGCTAAGCCTTGCCACGAAGATAGGCTGTTGCGCGGCTGGAGTCAGGTTGGCTCATACGATAGAGCGCACAGTGCTGCCGATGAATTTTTTCCGCTGGCGATGCGCAATGCGTTACCCGCCATCGAAGCGGAGTTGAATGGTCTGGCGCGATTACACGGTGAGTATCCCGCTGATGATGAAGGGGTGGCACGGCTGTTGGTGGAGTTGCATGACGGTCAGATGGTGGAGAGCGTGCTGCTGCCGCGTGGCGGCTTGTGTGTTTCGACGCAAGTGGGGTGTGCAGTGGGGTGTGTATTCTGCATGAGTGGCCGCGCCGGTTTGCAACGCCAGCTTGGTAGCGCCGAGATCGTCGCGCAAGTTGTGCTCGCACGTAAACGCCGCGCGGTGAGTAAGGTGGTATTTATGGGCATGGGCGAGCCCGCACACAATCTTGATAACGTGCTTGAAGCGATTGATTTGCTGGGCACACAGGGCAACATCGGGCATAAGAATTTAGTGCTTTCTACAGTGGGGGATTTGCGCGTGTTTGAGCGGTTATCAATCGAAAAAGTTAAGCCAGCACTCGCGCTTTCATTGCATAGCACAGATGCGACACTGCGTACTATGCTGCTGCCCCGCGCACCCCAAATTGCAATTGATGAATTAGTAAATCGCGGCGAAAACTATGCGCGCGCCACGGGTTACCCAATTCAATATCAATGGACATTGCTTGAAGGAGTAAATGACAGCGATGACGAGGTGGAAGGTATAGCCCGCTTACTTGCGGGAAAATACGCCGTGATGAATTTCATTCCCTTCAACGCAGTGGACGGCCTAGCCTATCGTCGCCCATCTGCTGAAGGAATTGCATGCATGGTGAGCACGCTTAAACAGCATGGCATCCTTGCCAAAGTTCGCGACTCGGCAGGGCAGGAAATTGAAGGGGCATGCGGGCAGTTACGTGCGCGGGCGGTGAAAGCGACGCGGACTCGAAGTAAGCCCGAATCCGTCACTCCCGCGAAAGCGGGAGTCCAGTTAATTGAACAAGCTGGATTCCCACTTTTGTGGGAATGACAATTTATTCAACCTGAGAAACTGGAGTAATCGCAGCACAACACCCTCCGCGTTGCTCTTCTATTTCTTTTTCCATACCCCGCTATAATCCGCGCTTTCAAAATCACTGGAATTCATTGTGTCTGATCGTTTAGCAGTATTACCGCAATACCTGATGCCCAAGCAGTTGTTGACCGTGTTTGCCGGAAAATTCGCCAGCGCCCGATTGGGTGGGCTGACCACGGCGGTAATACGCCGCTTTGTGGCGCGTTACGGGGTGAACATGCAGGAGGCGGAAAATCCTGACATCGAGAGCTATGCGAGTTTCAATGAATTTTTTACACGGCCCTTGCGCGAAGGCGCGCGTCCGATGGCGAATTCCGATTTCATCTGCCCAGTGGATGGGGCAATCAGCCAGTTCGGCGCAATTGAGCGCGATAGTATTTTTCAGGCCAAAGGTCACAGCTACATCACAACTGCGCTAGTAGGTGGGGATGAAAATTTAGCGTCGCAATTTTCCGACGGCAGTTTTGCCACGCTATATCTCAGCCCCAAGGATTACCATCGCATCCACATGCCGTGCGCGGGACGTTTGCGTCGCATGATTTATGTGCCGGGGGAATTATTCTCGGTGAACCCGACTACCGCGCGCGGCGTGCCGGGTTTGTTCGCGCGCAACGAGCGTGTAGTGTGCGTATTCGATAGCGAATTCGGGCAATTCGTATTGACGTTGGTCGGTGCAACGATAGTCGGCAGCATGGCCACGGTGTGGCATGGCATCGTCAATCTGCCACGTTCGTGCGCGGTACGCGAGTGGCACTACGACGGTCAGGAAATTTCGTTGCAAAGGGGTCAGGAGATGGGTCGCTTCCTGCTCGGCTCCACGGTCGTGATGTTGTTCCCGAAAGACACTCTGGGCTTCACTCCAACTTGGCAACCCACCAAGGCAATACGCATGGGTGAGGCAATGGGTAGCAAGCCAGCTTGATCTGCGTTTTTTCATTTTATGAATAAAATCGCGCCGACCAAAACTGAAATCGCGTTGCTGGAGCCTTTCGTCGGCCTCACACTAGAGCACATCCTTGTGCCGGCAACTACCGTTGAATTTGCCTCGGCTACTTCTGAAATCATGGCAGCGGGCATCGTGGGTTTTGATACCGAATCCAAGCCGACGTTTGTGGTGGGCGATGTCAGCGAAGGGCCACACGTGGTACAGTTTGCGTTGCATGACAAGGCATTTCTGTTTCAACTGCATCGTTCGGAAGGGCATCTGTTTTTGATCGAGTTATTGCAATCGGAACAACTCATCAAAGTGGGCTTTGGTCTCAAGTCAGATCGTAAACATATCCTCTCGAAACTGGGTGTGCATTTCAATGCGGTGGTCGATCTCAACACAGTATTCAGCATGGATGGCTTTCACAAGGAAATGGGAGTACGTGCAGCGGTGGCGCAGGTGTTCAAGCAGCGCTTTGCTAAGGCGAGGCATGTCACCACCTCCAATTGGTCACAACATCAACTTACCCCGCAACAAATGATCTACGCCGCGAACGATGCCTATGCAGCGCTAAAAGTTTTCGAAACGTTAAATATGCGCCCTGAAGATCTGCCCATCATTAAAAAAGAACATTCGTTAAACCTTGATCCTGCTTGATCCACATCAACAGCTTACATCTTAGTAAGTGCATGCTGCATTGAACGGAAATCGGTCTCGCCTCTTAGCTTTTTCATAGCCACTGGAACGCACTTATCTGCCGTCGCAATACTTGAGGAAAATATTAAATGTACGCATTTAGATTGCGCACATTTAAGTATTCCTTAAGTTTGAACTTTTATTGTGTGAACCACCTGATGTCATCAGGTGGCAGATTACAGATAAGGTGTTCAAATTATTTCTAGGAGATAGTCATGAAAAAATATCATTTACTCGTAGCACTTCTAATCGGATTGCAAGGCATGATTGGTGGCGTACAAGCGGCAACACTTAAACAAGGTGCGGCCTCAGAGCCTAGTGTTGGCACAATATGGACTGAGCCTAAGACAGGAATGGAATTCGTATGGGCACCTGCAGGTTGCTTCCAAATGGGCGGCGATGGCGAGTCGTTTGAAAAACCTATACACAAAGTGTGTCTTAAGGGATTTTGGATAGGACGTTATGAAGTCACGCAGAAGCAATATCAGCAAATCGTGGGTTCAAATCAAAGCCTTTTCCAAGGTGAAAACAATCCGGTTGAACGAATCAATTGGCATGATGCCACTGACTTTGGTAAAAAAATGAGCGCTACTACTAATACGGCAATACGCTTGCCTACTGAAGCAGAGTGGGAGTATGCATGTCGTGCAGGCGGTTTGCATGACAAATATTGTGGCGGTGATGAGCCCAATAAATTAGGCTGGTTCTCAAACAACAGTGACATGGCAACCCATCCAGTCGGGCAATTGGCAGCGAACGCTTGGGGTTTATATGACATGAGTGGCAATGCCTGGGAATGGACGCAAGATTGTCAAAGTGCAAACTATAAAGGCGCACCAACAAATGGTGCATCTTGGCATAGTGGAAACTGCGGCATGCGTGTAGGTCGAGGCGGTGCTTGGAATAATAGTGCGGATGTGTTGCTGGCTTCTCATCGCAAGTTCGACGATGTAGGTGGTCGGGATAGTATCAACGGATTGCGCGTTGTACGAGCAGTACAATAGTTGGAGCGTAAAGCTGATCCCTTGTAAGTGAGGGGTCAGCATGGGTAAGTAGCAAAGAGTAAACTGTAATCCGCATTCAACCGAATTCTGGTTTGAAACGTTAATGTTTACGTCTCATCAAAAAGT
>CANFCA010000064.1 GCA_947445045.1 Gallionellaceae bacterium | reverse complement strand
TAAGTAGTGGCTTGGACGTAGTTTCTTTGCGTCTTAGTCCAATACTTAGTAGTTCTATCAGTGCCGCGCGTAGCGTGGTGTATCGAAGGAGCGAACGAAAAACACTCACCACGAACGGTCTTTTGCAGAGCTTCCTTAAGGCAAGATAATGGAGAGCGGAGTTACTTAACCAACTCCGCTTTTTCTATCGTCACGCTATACAGATTTAATTCGGCAGGTGTTTTTAAGCGCACATTCGGCACAGTGACTTGTCCTTGCTGATTGGGGCCGATGTTAGCTGCAATCATTAATGGCTGGCTTTGTGCGTTTGGCTGTCTTGTCGCAGCATCGTAGCGCACTAAGCGAATTTGAACATGTGCAACGTCTACGTTGGTAGGATTTTGCACCACTGCAAATACATTCCCTTTGGCATCCATTTGCGCCGCACCCTGCAAATATTTGGCGGGATTGCGTGGCAGGTCGAGATGCGTGTATCGCTCGGTGGATGATTTGCCGACATCGGAATCCGAGTCCGCCGCAATCTCGTAATGCTTCAACGCGGCATCCACATCACCGCGACCTTCCGCTAGCTGCCCCAGCAAATAAAAGCTGGGCGCAGTGGGTAACAATTCATTGCTGGCATTCAACGCCGTTTCAGCTTCAGCCTTGCGACCCAAATTATTCAGCGCAATGCCGCTCTGGACATGTGGGCGGAAATAATCGGGCTGCATTTTGATGGCTTTTTCGTAATAGCTTAGTGCTTCTTTATTTTGCTTTTTCGACATCGCCACATCACCTAACAGCTCTTGAAAGCGCGCTTCGCGTGGCTCTGCGGCTATTGCTTGTTTGGCGAGGGTAGTGGCTTTCGCGGCATCGCCTTTGGCTAAGGCTTTCACGCCCTCGTCGTAATCTTTATAAGCAGCTTGCGTGGATTTTAATTTGCCGACTTTTTGCGCGTAGATTTCTTTGCCCCATACACCGCCTTCACCCAGCTCTGCGAGGGTCACTTTGTTGGCGGCAACACGCTCTTCCGATGGCGGATGGCTGGCGAATAATCCTTCGAAGAAATTCGATTTGTGATCTTGGCTCAAGCGCACAAACGTTTCTTGCAGCGTCACAGCGGCGCGGGGGTCATAGCCCGCCTTTTTCATGTAAGCCATGCCGTATTTATCGGCTTCAGATTCATCATCGCGCCCAAACTTGGTAGAGATAAGTTGCGAGCTTAATTGTGCGCCACCCACAATCAAATTTGCATAGCTTTTATCTTGTGCCGCAATGCCCGCTGCCATTGCTGCGCCTTGCAGCAACATGCCGTGTTCCATGCTTTGCGCACCGTGCCGCGCCGCCGCATGAACAATTTCATGCCCCAACACTGCCGCCAATTCTGCCTCGCTATTCAACTCATAAAGCAAGCCGCGATTGAACGCGATCTTACCGCCCGGCATCGCCCAAGCGTTGGGCACAGAATCATTCAGCACCACAAATTCATAAGGCAATTGCCGATCCGAAACCGCGCCGAGTTTATTGCCCACACTCTGCACATAAGCGGTTAACTCAGGGTCAATCACATAATCGCCGCCTTGCTGCTGACGCGCTGGCGCATAGTTTTTTTGTCCCATATCAATTTCTTGCGATTCAGAAACAAATTGAAATTCGCGCTTGTGCGTCACGGGGTTCGTGCCGCAGCCGACTAATGACAATGCCAAAGAAATGACGGCAAATTTGCAGAGGTTGGAATTCATCACGCACTCCTTGAAAAATATTTACTGAGGGAGGGCTATTGTAGTTCGTGGGGTGCATTTCATGAACCCTGCGCTTTGTTAGGGCGTTAAAAAAGCCGAAGCAAGTTCGGCTTTTTACGTAGTACATTTAGTTCAAGCTTAGAAATTGTAAGCTACGCCCAACGTAATATCAGAACCTTTCGCAGTGCCATTGCTACCACCAACTTTCCCATAGTTATCATATTGCACACGAATACCCGTTTGTGAATTCAAGTTATATTGAGCACCCAATCCAAACATCAAATTAGTTGATGAGGCACTGAATGAACTGCCGATGTTACTGCTTGCGTCGGCAGTGTTATTGGCGATGCCAAGTTTACCGATAAAATCGAACTCCGAGTTCATTGGAAAACTGCCTACTGCGGCAAATTGAATTGAATGAGCGGAAATTGTAGCTGAGGCACCAGTAGTGTCTGTCAGAGTTGAATCTGCGTTTTTGGAATAACTGGCTTCTACAGCCATTGTCGGGGTAACGTGATAGCCGCCAGAAATACGAAAAACACCTGGATTTGGAAAGCCGCCAGCATCATTAAAGGAAGCCTTGCCCGCGTCTAAAGCACCGTAAAATTTCCCTGTGTTATCAGCCAATGCAGGTGCAGCAACAAATGCAGACAATAGTGCAACGATTGCAATTTTATTCATGTATTTCCCCTTTAATTTAGAATTGAAGCTGCGAATAAGCAGCGAACTCATAGTAGCGGGGGGGGGGAATTGCCAAGACAAATCAGTTGTTGCTGTTGCATAAAAACAACAGTCTCAAAAAATAAAGTTAAGTGACGTACCTAAAAATTAGCTGGGTACTAACAGTGCCAACTGCTCCTCACTCAAATAACACCACTCTCCCTCCGCCAAGCCTGTTCCATTAAGCTGCAATTTTCCTATCGCCGCGCGGTTCAATGCTACACAATGATTGCCCGCCGCTGCCAACATGCGTTTTACCTGATGATATTTGCCTTGTTCCAACACGATTTCTAATTGGTGTGCGTCTAGCATACGGCAGGTAACAGCGGCTAAGGGTGCGGGTTCGTCATGCAGCTTTACGCCATGCAACAATTGCGCGACTAGCGCGGGGGTGATTTCATCGTGCGTAGTGGCGACATAAATTTTTGGGATGTGTCGTTTGGGCGAAGATTGCTGATGAATGAACGCGCCGTCGTCCGATAACAGCAATAGCCCGGTGGTGTCGTGGTCGAGTCGACCGACTGGCTGCACATCACGCCGCGTAAATTGTTCCGGCAGCAGGGTGTGCACACCGGGATGATGGCTGGCTTTGCGCGAGCATTCGATGTTGCCGGGTTTGTTGAGCGCGATGTAAACGTGTTCTCGGTACGTCCATAGTTCGCCGTAGAGCGTGAACTGCAAGCCCGCTGTTTCAAAGGCGGCGCGAGTATCGGTAATCACGTTGCCTGCGATGCTCACTTCGCCATCGGCGATCAATTCGTTGCACCATTTGCGTGTGCCGAAACCTTGCGATTGTAAAATTCTATCTAACGCTAACTTACTCATTTGGAAATTCACCGTCCAAGTAAAACCATTTGTTGTCTTCAAAAACGAATCGACTGATTTCGTGCAAGCGATGTGCTTTGCCAGAAATTTTGTAACGCGCGATGAATTCTACCGATGCGCGGGTGGCTGATTCAGCAACGTGCTTTTTTATTTCAAGGCCTAGCCATTTAGATTGATCTGCGGCAAGGCCTAACGCGGCAGGGCGAGTGCTGGGATGCCAAGTCTCCAATAGGTAATCCTCCCGTTTGAGTACATAAGCACTGTAACGAGAACGCATCAAACTGGCTGCATTCGGTGCGTTGAGTTGCTGGTGATAACGACCACAACAACTGGCGTAATCACAGCCCCCGCAAGGGCATGCAGCGTTGATCATTAGTCCGCCTCACCAAATTTACCCAGCAACACTTTGGGTTCAATTTCTATCATGCCTGCGTCGCTGGTCATCATAATGTGACCTTCTTGCACGGTGTATTGCAGCTGCATGGTGCGATTGGCTAAGGCGGCTAGGGCAAGCGTGGTGTTGGTGGGGAGTTTTAGCACGGTTAGGTTTTTGAGACGCTGCAATTCTTTGCTATTTTCATTCCACCAAATATCTGCCGAACGCCCGTAGCTGATGACCACGACTTGATTGGCTCTCCCACTGGCTTTGCGGATTAGCCGCTCATCGGGCAGACCGACGCTAATCCACGTTTCAATTGCGCCGGTTAAATCTTTGTGCGCGATGTCTGGCTCATCGTCCCCGCTGATGCCTTTGCCAAAGGTCAAAAATTCGTTCGCATACATCGCAAACGCCAGCAAGCGAACCATCATGCGCTCGTCTGTCTCCGAAGGATGTCGCGCCAAAGTTAAGGCGTGGTCGGCGTAATAGTGCCTGTCCATATCGGCAATTTGCAGCGCGGCTTTGAAAATGGTTGCTTTGATGGCCATGTGTGGAACTCTCTGGGAATAAGGATGGTCGGAGGCGCATTCTAGCAAGGGCGGTGTGCAAGCGTGTGTTAGATGGCATTGCGCCCTTGTTCCGACTATAATCTGATTTCCTTTAGGTTTCGTAAATATATCAAATGCAACTTTTCGCTTTTGGCCTTAACCATCAAACCGCGCCGCTCAATGTGCGCGAGCAAGTCGCATTCAATGTGGATGGGATGGAAAATGCGTTGCGCGATTTAGTCGATAAGGGCGGCGCGAAGGAAGCGGCGATTCTATCTACTTGCAATCGCATGGAGTTGTATTGCAACGCCGAACAGCCAGATCAAGCCATTGATTGGTTAGCGCAATATCACAACATGCCGCGTACTGACATTGAGCCTTACCTTTACACGTTACCGCGTGAAATGGCAGTGAAGCATTCGTTCCGTGTGGCGAGTGGTTTGGACTCTATGGTGTTGGGCGAGCCACAAATTTTGGGTCAAATGAAGCAGGCAGTGCGACAGGCAGAGCAGGCCGGCACGATGGGATTTTTACTACACAAGTTATTTCAGCGTACTTTTTCGGTGGCGAAGGATGTGCGTACTCAAACTGAAATTGGTGCAAATTTAGTTTCGATGGCTGCTGCTGCGGTGAAATTGGCCGAACGTATTTTCCCTAGTATTTCCGAACAAAAAGTGTTGTTTATCGGCGCGGGTGAAATGATAGAGTTGAACGCGGTGTATTTCGCGGCGAAATCACCTAAACATATCACCGTGGCGAATCGTACCTTGGAGCGCGCAGAAACATTGGCGCAACGCTTTAGTGGTCACGCGATTACGCTGACTGATTTGCCTGAGCAATTGGCATTGCACGACATCATCGTGACTTGCACAGCCAGCCAGTTGCCGATACTTGGCAAAGGGATGGTGGAGCGCGCATTGAAGGCTCGTAAGCATCGTCCTTTGTTTATCGTGGATTTGGCGGTGCCGCGCGACGTAGAAGCAGAAGTTGCCGAGTTAGACGACGTGTTTTTGTACACAGTGGATGACATCGCCGAAGTGGTGAAAGATGGCTTGGATGCACGCCAAGGTGCTGTTAAAGAAGCTGAAGTGATTATTGATTCTGGCGTAGTTGATTTCATTCATTGGATGGAGTCACGCGAAGTCGTTCCAACCATCCGTTCGTTACGCGATCATGCAGAACGCAATCGCCGCCACGAGTTAGAGAAAGCATTGCGTCTATTGGCTAAAGGCGAAAGCCCGGAAAAAATTCTCGAAGCGATGAGCAATGGCCTGACCAATAAATTTTTGCACGCGCCTACTCATGCGCTGAATCAAGTCCACAGTGGTGACCGCGAAAAATTCCTCGAAGTGATACATCGCATGTATCACGTCAACTCAGAGGAATAGATGAATCACAGTATTGCCAACAAACTCGCTCAACTGAGCGAGCGTCTGCTTGAAGTCAACCAGCTTTTAAGTACCGAAGAAGCCACCAAAAGCATGGATAGCTTTCGCAAGCTCAACCGCGAACGCGCCGAGCTTGAGCCAGTGGTGGAGCTGTACCTCGCGTATTTATCTTGCCAAGGTGACATTGCCACTGCGCAAGAAATGGCGAGCGATCCCGAGATGCGCGAATTTGCCGATGCCGAAATCAAACAAGGCAATGAGCGTTTGGTCGAACTGGATAAAGAGTTGCAATTGCAACTCTTGCCCAAAGACCCAAACGACGAGCGCAGTGTATTTTTGGAAGTGCGAGCAGGCACAGGTGGTGATGAAGCCGCCATATTTGTCGGTGATATTTTCCGCATGTACTCCCGCTTTGCCGAGCGCAAACGTTGGCAGGTGGAAGTCATTTCAGCCAGCCCCGGTGAGATGGGTGGCTACAAAGAAATTATCGCGCGTATTGCCGGGCAAGGTGCGTATTCCGTTCTGAAATTTGAATCAGGCGCACATCGCGTGCAACGTGTCCCTGCTACCGAAACGCAAGGCCGTGTGCATACCTCGGCGTGCACGGTCGCCATCATGCCAGAGGTCGATGAAGTCAACGATGTGGTATTGAACAATGCCGATTTACGCATCGACACCTTTCGCGCGTCAGGTGCGGGTGGACAGCACATCAACAAAACTGATTCCGCCGTGCGCATCACGCATATTCCAACAGGCGTGGTGGTTGAATGTCAGGATGGTCGTTCGCAACACCAGAACAAAGCCCAAGCGATGCGCGTCTTGGCAGCGCGTATCAAAGATGCGCAAGTACGTGAACAAAATGCCGCAACAGCTGCAACACGCAAGAGTTTAGTAGGCAGCGGTGACCGCTCAGAACGCATCCGCACTTACAACTATCCACAAGGCCGTATCACCGATCACCGTATCAACCTCACGCTGTACAAAATGGACGCGATGATGGATGGCGACATCGGCGAACTATGCGGCGCACTCATGGC
>CANFCA010000063.1 GCA_947445045.1 Gallionellaceae bacterium | reverse complement strand
GCGCAGAAAACTGGGTGGGAGTGGCTAGTCAAGAACACGGTTTTGCATGGCGTGAGATTAGCTGATAAGCGATTCATTTTCCTTGTCTTTTGATGTGTTTGGTAAATTACGCATCCATACTGTGCTCTAGTGAAAATTGGCGTACCTTGCTACAAAGTATGCAACTAAATTACGTGGATTAATTTTATTTTGGAGGGCACATGAATCGAATTTTTGAAGTGGTTGTTGCCGTTGGTGTTATGTTAATTGCAACTACGAGTAGTTATGCCGGCAGTGAACGATTGATCATGGCTATGTCAACGGCTCGCATGGATCAAGAAAATCTTGTGTACGTGAAATTTATTGGCCCAGATGGGGCTGCGTTGGAAAGTGATGTTTTAAAACAGATGGTCATTCGAGAGCAGGATTGCAACTCGGGGCATGTATTTGAAATGGTCACTGACTATAAGATTGGGTATTCACCAAAAAGTATGTTAGTGGGAATCTATTTATTTCCTCATACGTGGAATACGAAACACCTTTGTTTCAGCGTTCCTAACTTAGGTAAAATTGAGCAAAGCTTAGATGCTGCATCCAACAAAGGTCGAATCTTTCAACTTAAACTGGCTCCGTAATAAGCATTTAAAGTTGTGGTGCAATAAAAAAGCCGACTTGCGTCGGCTTTTTGCATTACTTGAAAAAGTAAGAATTACTTCTTCATCGCATCCGCTGCAGTTTTAGCAGCATCAGCAACAGCAGGCGCGGCAGCAGCAACAGCAGTCGCTGCTTCAGCAACAGCTGGAGCAACAGCAGAAGCTGCGTTAGCAACAGCAGGAGCAGCAGTTTGTACAGTAGCAGCAACATTTGCTGTAGTTTCAGCAGCCTTCTCAGCAGCTTTTTCACCACATGCAGTTAAAGCAACAGCGATCAGAGCAACAATCAGAGCGTTTTTCATTTTTAATTCCTTGGGGGATAAATAGTTAATAAGATAAAGCGACATTTGCTTGGCTTTAAACGCATCTTAAAGCAACAAGCCAGACGCATCCAAAATCAAAGTCGCGGCATTCTACCAGCCTATCTTAAAAAATCCAGTGATTTTGAGGAATTCTTTTTATAACCCTAGCCTTGTAGATGAGGGTGCGGGGTGTGAGCTTGCCCACATTTCCATAAAACGCGCTTTGTAGACATGAGCATTGGCTGAGTCTTGAATGGCCAACGTGCCTCGCGCATCATCGAAATGGAAACGCCGAACTAAATGCTCGTCATCAGCCACGGAAAATGGCGCAGTGATGTGCTGCAAATTTTTAGGCGTTTGGTAGATGAACATGTTACCGCTGAACTGGTGCAATAAATTCATCATGCGTGGACATTTTGTTGATAGATAGCTGGTGTCATGCGCTAACAGGTGGAGTTTATGGACGGGGCTGCTTAATAAAAAGATGCGTAAGGTGTTTGAACGTCCCTCCGAATTGAATTCTAGCCGGTCGAAATCTTTTTCAAATAAATACAAATTGTGTTCTGCCATCTTGCATAGCTTATCTATAGCGGCGGCATAGTCCGCCAAGCTGGAAAACGTTAGATGCTCTGGTGTGTAGTCGCTCATAATTGCCACTCCAAAAAATCAGACAAGAATAATATAACCGTCTAAATACCATTGGTAAAGTGATGTAATGAGCGCTGGTGAGCTACCTTCTAGGTTAGTTAAAACACGCTCATCGGCTAAGTTACGCAGCAGAGGATAGTCACTTGGGTCGGGTTGAAGCGCTTCACCGTTGATGAAAATCCACCTGCTATGGCACAACATTTGGCTGGTCAAGCTAAGTGCCACCCCATTTTTTTGTAGCCGCTGCTTAAATTTAGCTGGGCTAAATTCAGGTTCTGGCGCATCGAAAAAAATATGCGACTTGGGTTCACTCAAGTAACAACCTAAAAAGTTGGCGATATCTTGGTTGTCCCAGCGCACTTTTTTGATTGCATCTGCCACTTGACCCAACATCGCAGCACTGATTTCGGAAGGGTGGCTCTGAGTTTTTAGCTCAGGGTCGGCATACAAGCCATCCACGGTGATGCGATCTTGTAAATACACCAAAAATTGTTCAGCTAATTCCTGGTAAGCCGGTGATCGGAAACCAATAGAATACGTCATGCAGTCGTCTTCGGCGATACCGTTGTGCGCGCATTGTGGGGGAAGATAGAGCATGTCTCCTGCTTCCAATACCCACTCTTGTTCGATACGAAAATCTTTCAAAACACGTAAGGGAGCACCTTCTATTAACGTGCGATCAGTTTGCGTGGAAATTTGCCAGCGACGATGCCCCATACCTTGCAGGAGGAAAACGTCATAGGGGTCGAAGTGTGGCCCAACCCCACCTCCTTTGGGTGCGTAGCTCACCATCAGATCGTCCAAGCGCGCATGCGGAATGAACGAAAAATGTTTGAGTAACTCTGTAGCTTCTGGCAAATGGTGATTCACACCTTGTACTAAAACGGTCCATTTGGATTTGCCAAAGTTATCAAAATCACTCGGTTCAAATGGCGAATGTAGTAATTCAAATTTGCCTCGTGTTTGAGTCACCAACCGTGCTTGCACATCTTCTTCGCAAGCTAATCCTATCAGTCTCTGCGAATCAAGAAGACCTTTGAATTGCGGAAATGCTTGGCGTATCAGCAATGGTTTTTTTTGCCAGTAATCGCGCAAAAATTCATTAACTGTTAGTCCGCCTAACATAGTGAGTTTATTTTTCATAAGGGGATTATAACTGTCGGAAGGTATGCTTGCGCGGTGCGAAAAACTTTTATGACCGAGTCGAAAAGTGTTTAAAATGACGCTTTGGGAGAAGAGAGATGCAATCAACGCCACTTTTGACGGGAATCGAAGCACCTCACTTCGAGTTGCCTGATTCAGACATGCATAATTTTAGCCTCACTTCACAGTTTGGGA
This sequence comes from Gallionellaceae bacterium, assembly GCA_947445045.1. Lineage (GTDB taxonomy): Bacteria > Pseudomonadota > Gammaproteobacteria > Burkholderiales > Gallionellaceae > Gallionella. Next base: position 3,737 of record CANFCA010000063.1, on the reverse strand, counting down.
AAAAAAATGTAGTGCTGTATTTTTATCCGAGAGATGACACCCCAGGTTGTACCTTGGAGGCGAATGACTTTACGGGGCTTGAAGATGAGTTCACCAAGCTGAAAACTATGGTGGTTGGAGTGAGTCGTGATGATTGTTTGAGCCACGCTTCGTTTCGTGACAAATATGGTTTGTCGGTTTTGCTTCTGTCTGACCCTGATGCGCGCGTGTGTAAAAAATATGGGGTGATGTATGAGAAAGAAGTGGATGGACACAAAAAAATTTCCATTAAACGCTCCACTTTCGTCATCGATCAGCAAGGTAAGCTGCGCCATGTGATGTATGGCGTGCAAGCCAATGGACATGCGCAAGAAATTTTAAATTTAATTAAGGAAATGAAATGAAAATCGAAAAAAACTCTGTGGTATCGCTACGCTATGAATTGTTTGACTCGACGGGCGAGTTACTAGAGAAAGTCGAAGAACAAATCGAATATCTGCATGGCGGTTACGATGGAATTTTTCCGTTAGTAGAAGAAGCGTTACACAACAAACATGTCGGTGATTCATGCAGTGTTACTTTGCAACCAGACGATGCTTTTGGTGAATACGAACACGAGTTGGTAGAAGTGGAAGCACGCAGCTCTTTCCCTAAAGATGTCGCAGTCGGCATGCAGTTTGAAGGCGCGCCGGAAGAATCTGACGACGACGATTTTTTACTGTACACCGTAGTGGAAGTGAACGACGACGAAGTGACAGTGGATGGCAATCACCCTCTGGCGGGCAAGACGCTCACCTTTAATTGCACTGTCACCGGCGTTCGCGCAGCAACGGCTGAAGAGTTAGAGCATGGGCACGTACATGATGAAGGAACGCCCCATCTTCATTAGAAACGTAAAAATTTCTACGTCCTAGCTCTTAACACAAAGAGTTCACCTTTGATGGGCTGAAGTCCTTCGTTCCTCAGATTGTTGTACTGAGATGATTCGATTGTGAAGCCATATTCATTCGCCAGTGTTTCAATGTAATGATGGGAATGAGCATAGCGTCCTGATGTCCGCAGGACGTAGCCAGTCTCCTCTGAGGCAACTTCAGTCGTGAAAAGGAAGCAAGCTCCAGGTAATGAGTGAGTGCTAATCGTTTTGAATACATGCGTGAGATCGCCCACGTAAACGAATACATCGGTGGCTATGATAAGGTCATATTGTTGATTTGATGATTCGATATATTGGCATATATCGCTTGTTGTGAGTTCATCATAAACTTCTTTCTCATGAGCTATTTCCACCATTTTTGGTGATAAATCTAGCCCGGTGAAATGTGAGACTAAAGGTCTGAATTGACTGCCTGACAGTCCAGTTCCACAGCCTAGATCAATGGCTCGTTGAAAATGAGGCTTTTCCTCGTGCAAGGAAATAAGCATTTCTTTTAATTTTTCCGGCGCGTTATATCCTAAATCTGTTAAGTGACTTTCAAAGTTCTCGGCTAAATCATCAAATATTTTTTGTACATGCTGGCGAGGTGCAGTAGTGGTTGTTTCGCCTGATAACGCAGCAACTGCATGTCTTGCAGATCCATTATTGGGGTCAATCTCTAAAATTCGTTTGAAGTAATCAATCGCATTGTCGTAATCCTTGTACGCGGCAAAAAGGTTGCCCAAATCAAAAAGTACAGCAGTCGAATTGGGCGCATATTCAAGATATAGCATTAGGCTGGCGGCAGCGAAATTAGGACGATTTTGCTGTTGATATAACTTGCTAAGTGTTAAATACGCCGCAATTAAATCTGGTTTTAATTCGACACATTTCTCAAGATGTTCCAATGCTTCGTCAAGCTCCCCCTTCTGATAAAGTGTTGTACCTAATCTAAAAAGTGCTTCTGGTGTGGTGCGAAAGAATACGGGATCTGCGGCAGGATGGTTATTCTGCAATGGGGACAAGTTCATATGTTTTCGCTTGGATGATGAGTTCATGTGTTTGCGTAGCTAGTGGTTCGTCAGTGATAAAACTTGGCGTAGTTAGTAGTGATTAGTTAACTGCATGCAAATTTTGGATTAACCAATCGGTTACCAATGTTGGTGTCGGGGATACGACCTGCTTGGTTTCAATAGAGTTCCATAGCTCAGAGAAAATATTTTCAATATAGCGACTTTCGAGAATATTTTGTGACACCTCACTGCATACAGTATGTCGCTTGAGCCACTCCACCAACGCAGGCGCTTCAGGCCAATCTGGGCGATTGATGTACAGCACCGGCACGCCGCTGCCCGCCGCTTCTACAAAGCTACCGTAGCCTGGCTTGCAAAGTAGTGCATCGCAGCTAGCCAGCACATCACTGAAATTCATTTGCAGCGTTTCAAGCACGAATGCATCGGGATGATGCACTTGCCAACTTTGTTGCACCAACCATTTAACGCCTTTAACGCGCGACCAGCGTTCTATTGGCAAGCGGCTGGTAATGCCGCCCATGCTGACTAACACTAACTTTTCATCGCACGATAGATTTAGTTTTTGATTGATTTCATCGCGTCTATTTGTACCGATGTCAGCAATCGGGTCGACATAAATTAGGTTAGGTAAATCCAACATTGCCATGCCAGGCGTGGCGCGAAAGAAAGCATCGGCATTGGCATAGTAGTTATGTATTTGCGAGGCGATTGCATTATCACCGCAGTAGTGTCGATAAATATCCGCCCAATTCAACGAGCATAAAGCTGCATTCGGTATGCCTGCCAACTGCGCACCAGCCAGTGATAAGTAGCCTACATTAGAAAATACAAAATCTGCCTTAAGTTCGCGCAACAATAAGGCTTCATTGGCAACGCGACCACCCCAATCCGTATGAAATTTCTGATATGCAGCGCAACTCTTTTCGATATCAACATCTAACGCAGATGACATCACCATGCCGATGTCGCCCTCGCTATGTAGATGAGTGAACGGAACACGAATACGTGAACGTAGATGCGTAAGCGGCACGGTAGAGCGCACTATGATGCGCAGCTCAGGTAAGCGTTCATGCAGAGAATTTAGTATTGGTGCGGTCTGTGCGACATGGCCGAAGCCATGACCGGAGATGGATACAACGAGATGGGGCACAGTAGGAATTGCGCTGAATTTTTACGCTTTGCTCGGATGCACCATCTCTGCCGGTATCACCCACCGATCAAAATTCTCAGCCGTCACATAACCCAATGACACCGCTGTTTGTTTAAGCGTGCTGCCATCATGGTGCGCACGTTTGGCGATCTCGGCGGCTTTGTCATAGCCAATGTGCGGGGTGAGTGCGGTGACCAGCATTAACGACCTATCCATTTGCTCGGCGATGCGGGTGTGATTGGCAACAATGCCACGCACGCAATATTGCTCAAAACTTTCCATGCCTTCGGTGAGCAGGCGCACACTTTGAGAGAAGTTGTATGCGATGAGGGGCTTGAAAACATTTAACTCGAAGTTGCCCGATGCGCCGCCCATGGTGATAGCCACATCGTTGCCGAACACTTGGCAGCACAACATGGTCATGGCTTCACACTGGGTGGGATTCACTTTGCCGGGCATGATGGAGCTGCCCGGTTCGTTCTCCGGGATGCTGATTTCGCCCAAGCCGGAGCGAGGGCCGGAGGCTAACCAACGCACGTCGTTGGCGATTTTCATCAACGCAACCGCTAATGTTTTGAGTGCGCCATGTGCGGCTACCAGTGCATCATTCGCGGCAAGCGCGGCAAATTTATTCGTGGCACTCTTGAAGGGCATGCCGCTG
>CANFCA010000062.1 GCA_947445045.1 Gallionellaceae bacterium | reverse complement strand
TTTTCAAGACTGGTGCATTCAACCGCTCTGCCAGCCCTCCTAATGATTTGCTACTTTGGACGTTTGATGCTAGTTCTCCAAGGGCGCGCATTCTGAACTAATGGACGCGTGCTGTCCAGAAAAAACCGCTAAAAGTTATACGCGCACGTAATCCGCCCAGTTATTGGGGGTTTCGTAGAGCCTCACTTGCTCAAGGCGCAGGTGGTTGCCGTAGGTGTCTTGATAGGCAGGATTCAGGATGCCGAAGGCGATTTGCGCGAGATTTTCGGCGGTGGGAATAACATCGAGAATGACGGTTTTGTGATTCGGTAGGCTGGCTAAAAAATCACACACCACTTTGTCGCCGTGATAAGCCAGAAACGCGTGGTCCCATAAATCGACAAGGTGTGTGTTGGCAATGCGTTTTACGTCGCTGAAATCCATTACCATACCTTGTTCTGATTGCCCTTCGGTGCTGATGATGTCGCCTGACAAGCTGATTTCAATGGTGTAGCGATGCCCATGCAAGTGCTTACATTGGCTGTTGTGATTGGGGATGCGGTGGCCTGCATCGAATTCTAAGCGGCGGGTGATGAGCATGTGGGTGACGTTTAATTTTAGTGGTGCGGATTATATCATCGTGCCGATTCACATTTGATTTGCATTCTATGTGATTTCGATATATGACCACCTGGTGCGGTTTCTAGCTCGCAAGTTCTCAATAAGTTTCATTTCCTAGCGCGGGTTGTACAGTGCTTTCGTTGACCGAAACCTCGTTCGCGGGTAGCATTACAACCTTTGCTGTCTTAGGGGTATAAACGAGATGCGCCGCAAATTAGTTGTAGGAAATTGGAAGATGTACGGTCGCTTGGCACGCAATCAAGTATTGTTGCAAGGCGTTTTGGCTGGTGTGCGTGATTTAAAAAACGCTGACTATGCCGTGTGTGTTCCTTACCCCTATTTGGCGCAAGCGCAATCTTTGCTTCAGGGTAGTAATGTTGCTTGGGGCGCGCAAAATCTCAGCCCACAGGATGAGGGCGCGTTTACCGGTGCAGTTGCGCCGGGTATGTTGGTCGATTTCGGTTGCACTTATGTGATTATCGGGCACTCGGAACGTCGTGGGCTGTTTCATGAAAGTAACGAAATCGCTTCCGCCAAGTTTGATGCCACGCTCAAAGCGGGAATGAAGCCGATTTTTTGTGTAGGTGAGACATTGGCGGAGCGTGAGTCTGGTATCACAGAGCAAGTGGTGGCTACACAATTAGATGCAGTGTTGAATCGTGCCGGTGCACAGGCGCTGTCAAAAGCTGTTATTGCATATGAGCCAGTGTGGGCAATCGGAACGGGTAAAACTGCCACCCCCGAGCAAGCGCAAGCTGTTCATGCTTTTATTCGTCAACGAGTTGCATCTCATGATAGTCAAATCGCTTCGGGGTTGTGTATACTCTACGGCGGAAGCGTGAAGGCGGCGAATGCGGTTGAATTGTTCGGTATGACGGATATTGATGGCGGTTTGATAGGCGGAGCTTCATTGGTGGCGGAAGATTTTGTGGCAATTTGTCGCGCAGCGCAATAATTCATTTTTAGTTGTTGAGGTAAAGTGTGGAAACATTAGTTTGGGTTGTGCATGTAATTACGGCGGTGGTGTTGGTGGTGTTGGTGCTGATGCAGCATGGTAAGGGAGCTGATATGGGTGCTGCATTTGGCACAGGTTCGGCTGGCAGCCTGTTCGGTTCGAGTGGTTCGGCAAATTTTCTTAGTCGTAGCACCGCAGTTGCTGCGACAATCTTTTTTATTACCAGTTTATCGCTGACTTATTTATATTCCCATACTGCTGCCCAAAAGGGTGTGATGGATAAGGTAAGTTTGGATGCGATTAAGACTGCTCCAGTTGCACCAGCCGTTGAGCCTGCAAACGATTCGAAGTCAAAAGAAATTCCGAAATAGTTTTACGGCAGTATTGCGGTTGTGGTGGAATTGGTAGACACGCAAGCTTGAGGTGCTTGTGCTCGAAAGAGTGTGGGAGTTCGAGTCTCCCCATCCGCACCAGATTTAAGTTGTAGTGTATTCATTAAGACAAATAAAAATAACGCTGAGTTAACTCACGATTTATTAGTTAAAAGGGGAGAAGCTCAATGTTGGAAAATTATTTTCCGGTACTGCTGTTTATCTGTGTCGGCATCGCGATGGGTGTAGTGCCTGTCATATTGGGCAAACTGGTTGCGCCTAATCGTCCTGACAGCAAGAAACTTTCGCCTTATGAGTGTGGCTTTGAAGCCTTTGAAGATGCACGCATGAAGTTTGACGTGCGTTATTATCTCGTGGCAATTCTGTTTATTTTGTTTGATCTGGAAATTGCATTCCTCTTTCCTTGGGCGATTGTGCTGAAGGAAATCGGTACGTTCGGTTTTGTCTCCATGATGATTTTCTTGGCTATCCTAGTGGTAGGCTTTATCTACGAGTGGATGAAAGGAGCCTTGGAATGGGAATAGAAGGCGTTTTGGAGAAAGGTGTTGTTACGACAACCCTAGATACCATTATCAATTACACCCGCACGGGTTCACTGTGGCCGATGACTTTTGGTCTGGCTTGCTGTGCTGTGGAAATGATGCAGGCTGGCGCAGCGCGTTATGACTTGGATCGTTTCGGTGTGGTGTTCCGTCCGAGTCCAAGGCAATCTGATGTGATGATTGTGGCGGGCACACTGTGCAACAAAATGGCTCCTGCGTTACGCAAAGTGTATGACCAAATGGCCGAGCCGCGCTGGGTGATCTCGATGGGTTCGTGCGCCAATGGCGGCGGTTACTATCATTACTCCTACTCGGTGGTGCGTGGCTGTGATCGTATTGTGCCGGTGGATGTGTATGTGCCGGGCTGTCCGCCGACTGCTGAAGCCTTGTTGTACGGAATTATTCAGCTGCAAAATAAAATTAAACGTACCAATACCATTGCGCGATAAGGTGAACTATGGCTGCTGATATGAGCGTATTGCGTAATCATTTGACGAGTTTGCTGGCTGATAAGCTGGTGAGTATCGAAGAGCGATTGGGTGAGTTGACGGTGGTGATAAAAGCCGCCGATATGTTGGGTGTGCTAACTAACTTGCGCGACGCACCCGGATTGCGCTTCGAGCAGATGATGGATTTGTGTGGTGTCGATTACTCTGCTTATGGCAGCGACATTTCTGAAGGTGGTGCGTACTTGGTGGATGATATGGCTGCCGATAACGACCATTCCACGCGCTTTGCTGTGGTGTATGGTTTACTTTCTATTACCCATAATCATCGTCTGCGTGTGCGTATTTACGCTGAAGAAGATAGTTTTCCTGTGTTGAGTTCCGTAACGGAAATTTGGCCATGCGCCAACTGGTACGAGCGTGAAGCGTTTGACTTGTATGGCATCGTATTTACCGGACATCCTGATTTGCGCCGCATCCTCACCGACTATGGTTTCGTCGGCAATCCATTCCGTAAAGATTTCCCTTTGTCTGGTCACGTAGAAATGCGCTATGACCCTGAGCAACAGCGTGTGGTGTATCAGCCCGTTTCGATTGAGCCGCGCGAAATCACGCCACGCATCGTGCGCGAACAGCACTACGGTAATAATTGAGGACATCGTAATGGCTGAAATTAAAAATTACACAATGAACTTTGGGCCGCAACATCCCGCCGCGCATGGGGTGTTGCGTCTAGTGTTGGAGCTGGATGGTGAGGTGATTGAACGCGCCGATCCGCACATTGGTTTGCTGCATCGCGCGACTGAAAAGTTGGCCGAACACAAAACCTTTCTTCAGTCCGTTCCTTATATGGACAGGCTGGATTATGTGTCGATGATGAGCAATGAGCATGCTTACGTCATGGCAATTGAAAAGTTAGCGGGCATCGAAGTGCCGCTACGCGCACAATACATCCGTGTGTTGTTTGACGAAATCACCCGTGTGTTGAATCACTTGTTGTGGCTGGGTGCGCACGGCCTGGACATCGGTGCGATGACCATGTTCTTGTATTGCTTCCGTGAGCGTGAAGATTTGATGGACGCTTACGAAGCAGCTTCTGGCGCGCGTTTACACGCCGCATATTATCGCCCGGGTGGTGTGTATCGTGATTTGCCCGACACCATGCCGCAATATCAAGCGTCCAAAATTCACAATGCCGCAGCGGTTAAATTGATGAACGAAAATCGTCAAGGCTCACTGCTCGATTTTCTTGAAGATTTCACCAAGCGTTTTCCTAAGTGTGTAGATGAATATGAAACATTGCTGACTGATAATCGTATCTGGAAGCAGCGCACCGTGGGTATCGGTGTGGTTACGCCAGAACGCGCACTGGCATTGGGTTTTAGTGGTCCGATGTTGAGGGGCTCCGGCATCGAATGGGATTTGCGCAAGAAGCAACCTTACGAAGTTTATGACCGTTTGGAGTTTGATATTCCAGTGGGCGTGACGGGCGATTCTTATGATCGCTATTTGGTGCGTGTCGAAGAAATGCGCCAATCCAATCGCATCATGCAGCAATGCATCAGCTGGCTGCGCAACAACCCTGGCCCGGTGATGACGACCAATCACAAGTATGCACCGCCGAAGCGCGAATCCATGAAAGAGAACATGGAAGAGTTGATCCATCACTTCAAACTGTTTACCGAAGGGATGCATGTTCCTGCAGGTGAGGCTTATGCGGCAGTTGAGCACCCTAAAGGTGAGTTCGGCATTTATCTGATTTCAGATGGTGCGAATAAGCCCTATCGTATGAAAATCCGTGCGCCGGGTTTTGCGCACATGGCAGCGTTAGATGAGATGTCGCGTGGTCACATGATTGCAGATGTGGTTACTATTATCGGCACGCAAGACATCGTTTTTGGTGAGGTAGATCGTTAATGTTATCCGAACAAGTAAAAGCCAAAATCGACCACGAGTTGAAAAAGTATCCGGCGAATCAAAAGCAGTCGGCGGTCATGTCTGCATTGCGTTTTGTGCAGGATGAAAAAGGCTGGATCGCTAATGACGATATGGCAGATGTGGCAACCTATCTTGGCATGGCGCAGATGGCAGTATACGAAGTTGCCACGTTTTATCACATGTATAACCTCAAGCCGATGGGTAAGCATACCTTGACGGTATGTACCAATTTGTCATGCACTTTGTGCGGCGCGTTGGATACAGTGAAGTACATCGAAACAAAATTGGGTATTGGTATCGGCGAAGTGACTGCCGACGGCAAGTATGGCTTGCGTGAAGGTGAGTGCATGGGTACTTGCATCGACGCACCTATACTGGCTATCAACAATAAGAAATTGTGCGGTCGATTGACACCAGAAAAAATCGATCAAATTTTAGCGGAGCTGGACCAATCATGAATAACACTGGCATGAACGGCCCAGTTATTTTTACGACGCGAGATTTCGATCAGCCTTGGACGTTAGAAAATTACCTCAAGGTGGGTGGTTATCAAGCGTTACGCAAAATACTGACCAACAAAACAACACCAGAAGAAATCATCGCCGAAGTGAAAGCTTCGGCATTGCGTGGGCGCGGTGGTGCGGGCTTTCCGACGGGATTGAAGTGGAGTTTCATGCCGCGCAATTTCGAGGGTGATAAATACATTGTGTGCAACTCGGATGAAGGTGAGCCGGGTACGTGCAAAGACTGGGACATCATGCGTTACAACCCGCATCTGCTCATCGAAGGCATGGCGATTGCCGCTTATACGATGAACGTAAAAGTGGGTTATAACTACGTGCATGGCGAAATTTTTGAAGCTTATGAGCGTATGGAGGAAGCCTGTGATGCAGCGCGTGCTGCGGGCTTTCTAGGTAACAACATCATGGGCATGGGCATGGGCTTTGATTTTGATTTGCACAACCACCTAGGCTATGGTGCTTACATCTGTGGTGAAGAAACTGCGATGTTGGAATCAATTGAATGCAAAAAAGGTCAGCCGCGTTTCAAACCACCTTTCCCTGCAAGCTTTGGTTTGTATGGCAAACCAACTACCATCAACAACACCGAAACCTTCGCTAGCATTCCATACATCATCAACAATGGTGGTCAGAAATTCTTGGAGTTGGGTAGGCCTAATAACGGCGGTACTAAATTATTTTCTGTATCGGGTCACGTCAATAATCCCGGTAACTTTGAAGTGCCGATGGGTACGCCATTCAAGAAGTTGCTCGAAATGGCGGGCGGGATGCGCGGTGGACGTAAGCTGAAAGCTTGTATCCCTGGTGGTTCGTCTATGCCAGTGTTGCCTGGTGAAGTGATGATGGATTTGGATATGGACTACGATTCCATCAGCAAAGCGGGTTCGATGTTGGGCACGGGTGCGGTCATCATCATGGATGATACAACCTGCATGGTGCGTGCCTTGGAGCGGCTGTCTTACTTCTACTATGAAGAGTCGTGTGGTCAATGCACGCCTTGCCGAGAAGGCACAGGTTGGTTGTATCGCATTGTGCATCGCATCGAGCATGGCGAAGGACGCAAAGAGGATTTGGATTTGTTGTTAAGCCTAGGCGATAACATTGCGGGGCGCACAATATGCGCTTTGGGCGAAGCGGCAGTGTGGCCTGTGCAAGGCATGCTAAAACACTTCCGTGCTGAATTTGAATATCACATCGAACACAAGCGTTGCTTGGTTTAAAGCTGACGGATTAGGTGAGTGCATGTTAAATGTAGAGATTGATGGCAAGCTAGTACAGACTCCACGCGGCACAACCGTGATGGAT
>CANFCA010000061.1 GCA_947445045.1 Gallionellaceae bacterium | reverse complement strand
CGAGATTCGTGGTTTCGGTAGTTTTGGCCTGAATTATCGTCCGCCACGTTTAGGCCGCAATCCTAAAACGGGCGACAAAGTCAAAGTGCCCGCTAAATACGTGCCGCATTTTAAGGCAGGTAAAGAACTTAGGGATCGGGTCAGCGAAAGCATCGCTTAAGGCTTTGAGGTAGTTGTGATGGCGGCATATCGTAAGGTATTGCCGCCATTTTTTTTAGTATTTTATGTTATCGTTACACGGATTTTTTAGGTGCAAGTAAATGCGTTATCTAAATTGGTTGCTGCGCGCAGTGCTATTTTTAGCCTTGCTTGGATTAGCATTGAAAAATGATCAACCGGTGACGCTGCGTTATTTTTTAAGTTATGAATGGCATACCTCACTGGCAATTGTATTGCTGATTTTTTTTGCGGCGGGGGTGGTCATTGGTATCGTCGCGATGTTTGCCAATTTGTTGCAGCAACGCCGTGAGATTGCGAGGTTGCAAGGCAATGATAGAACGAACAATAAGCTAGATGAATAGAGCGAAAAATCTTCATCGATTCAAACTTCCTGACAACTATATTCAATTATGGAATTTCAATTTTGGATGCTCATCATTTTCCCCGTGTTTTTCGGCATGGGTTGGTTGGCCGCGCGAGTCGATACTAAAAAGCTGCTTTCGGAATCGAATGCATTGCCGCAGTCGTATTTTCAAGGGCTGAATTTTTTACTGAATGAACAACAAGACAAAGCCATTGAAGCCTTCATCGAAGTGGTAAAAGTTGATCCACAAACCGTTGAGTTGCACTTTGCATTGGGTAGCCTGTTTCGCCGTCGTGGCGAGGTGGATAGAGCGTTGCGTATGCATCACAACTTGGTGGACAGAGCAGATTTGGATGATGAAAAGCGCCAGCAGGCGATATTTGAACTGGCGCAAGATTATTTGAAAGCGGGTATTTTAGATCGTGCTGAAAGCTTGTTTCGAGAGTTGGAAAAATCCCCTTACGGCAAACCTTCGTTAGAATTTTTGTTGGAGTTATTTCAAAAAGAACATGATTGGTTGAAGGCGATAAGCGTGGCGCAGCGTTTATCAGTTGTGTCAGGGCAATCGTACAGTAAGCAAACTTCATTTTTTTACTGCGAACTAGCCGCTGAGAAAATCGCAGCAGGAAATGTAGTGGCTGCGCGTGAAAATTTGCAGCAAGCATTGCAAGCCTATCCGCAAGCTGTCCGTGCCACGATGATGTTGGGCGTTTTACTGGTGAACGAGAATCAGCCAGACGCCGCCATTACTACTTGGAAAAACATCGAAACACAAAATCCGCAGTATCTACCACTGGTTGCAGAAAGCATACTCAATGCGTATCGCAGTTTGAATCGCGAGCTGGATGGCATGGTTTTATTGCGTGATTATTTAAGTAAATATCACTCGATTGATTTGATGAATGTGGTATTTGATGGCGTACTAAAAAATGAAGGGCCTGCTGCGGCTTATCAACTTGTGCTGGATGAATTAGAGCGGAATCCAACTTTGTTGGGCTTGGATAAATTGCTGGAGGCGCGCTTGTTAGAAGTGACAATAGATAAGCGTGCCGATATTGAATTGGTCAAAAATTTAGTACACAAGCGCACACGTAATTTGGCGATGCATCATTGCGCCAACTGCGGTTTTAACGCGCGAATTTTTTATTGGCATTGTCCTGCGTGCCAAGCGTGGGATAGCTACTCACCATTGCGCAGCGAAGAAATTGGCATGACCATAACATTGTAAGTGACCCATTGTAAGAAGCCCATTATGAACGATCCAAAAATAATTATCGCGCTGGACTACTCAACCGCCGCCCCTGCGCTAGCATTGGCTGAACGCTTGCAGCCAGAGCTATGTCGCTTAAAAGTGGGTAAGGAATTATTTACTGCCGCAGGACCGGCGGTATTGGAAAAACTCATGCAGCACGGCTTTGAGATTTTTTTGGATTTGAAATTTCACGACATCCCCAACACCACAGCCCAAGCCTGCAAAGCCGCAGCGGAACTGGGTGTGTGGATGGTGAACGTGCATGCGTTAGGTGGACGAAAAATGTTAACGGCTGCTGCTGATGCAATTGTGAATGCCAGTAAGCCACCTAAGCTTATAGCTGTGACTATGCTTACCAGCATGGCGCAGGAAGACCTCGCTGACATTGGCATTCAAGCAACGCCTGCTGAAATGGTATTGCGTCTTGCCACGTTAACGCGTAATTGTGGTTTAAGTGGCGTGGTGTGTTCCGCGCAAGAAGCCGCGATGCTGAGAAAAAATTGTGGCACTGAATTTATTTTAGTCACACCGGGCATACGTCCCGCACAAGCTAGCTTGGATGACCAGTCGCGAGTGATGTCCCCGCAAGCCGCACTGCAAGCAGGCTCTAACTATTTGGTGATAGGGCGACCTATCACGCAAGCGTCAGATCCCTTGCAGGCATTACTAAATATCAACAAAGAAATTGGAGTGGTTTTATGAGTGTGTTGCCAACATTTTCAGCGGCAAAAGTATTGGTGGTGGGTGACGTGATGTTAGATCGTTACTGGTTCGGTGACGTGAATCGTATCTCGCCGGAAGCACCCGTAGCAGTGTTGAAAGTCAGCCGTGTTGAAGAACGTCCGGGAGGTGCAGCCAACGTCGCGCGGAATATTTCAGCGCTGGGTGCGCAAGTCACTTTACTTTCAGTGGTGGGTGCAGATGAAGCGGGGCAGTGCTTAGAGAAGTTATTGAGCGAAGACACGAACCTCACTGCGTTGCTGCATCGTGATAACAGTGTTTCTACCATCATCAAGCTGCGCGCTATTGCACGTCATCAGCAATTGCTGCGTATTGATTTTGAAACGCCCCCTAGTCATGAAGTGTTGTACGCCGCGTTGGAAGATTTTCGCGCGCAATTACCGTTAGCGGATGTGGTGATTTTGTCGGACTACGGCAAGGGTGGTTTAACGCATATTGCCGAAATGATTCGCTTGGCGCGCAGTATGGGCAAGCCAGTTTTAGTTGATCCCAAGGGTGACGATTACGCTCGTTATGCGGGTGCGACATTGCTCACGCCTAACCGTAGCGAGTTCCGCGAAGTGGCAGGGAGTTGGCAAAATGAATCCGAACTGAATAGCAAAGCTGAGAAGTTACGCGTTGAGTTGCAACTCGAAGCTTTGCTAGTGACGCGCAGTGAAGACGGTATGAGTTTGTATCATGCGAATAATGAAGTGTTGCACGAACCCACGCACACGCGTGAAGTGTTTGATGTCAGTGGCGCAGGCGATACCGTGATTGCCACGCTGGCAGTGATGTTGGCGAGTGGTGCGGCGTTGCCGGATGCGATGCGTATCGCCAATCGTGCGGCGGGTATCGTGGTAGGTAAGCTGGGGACGGCAGTGGTTAGCCGTGAGGAGATTATTCAGGATATGGGCATCTAATATACCCTCTCCCCTTGCGGGAGAGGGTTAGGGAGAGGGGTTATGTACTACATCGTTACTGGCGCAGCAGGGTTCATTGGTTCAAACTTGGTCAAAGCACTCAACGAGCGCGGCGAGAACAACATCATCGCAGTCGATAATTTCAAGAAGGCCGACAAATTCAAAAATTTGGTCGATTGCGAAATCGCTGATTACCTCGACAAAGAAGATTTCCTGAAAAAATTACAGGAAGGCTTTTTCGATGGTTTAGTGACTGCCGTGCTGCATCAAGGCGCGTGTTCCGACACCATGGAAACCGATGGTCGTTACATGATGGAAAACAATTACCGTTATACGTTGGAGTTGTTGAATTACTGTCAAAGTGAGGAAATTCCTTTGTTGTATGCCTCGTCTGCCTCGGTATATGGCGGAGGTGGCGTGTTCAAGGAAAGCCGTGAATATGAATCGCCGCTGAACGTGTATGCCTATTCCAAGTTTTTGTTTGACCAAATCGTGCGTCGTCGTTTTAATAAGCGCAGTGCGCAAATCGTCGGCTTACGCTACTTCAATGTGTATGGCGCACGCGAGCAACACAAAGGACGCATGGCTTCGGTGGCTTACCATTTCTTCAATCAGTATCGCTCCGATGGCAAAGTAAAATTATTTGAAGGTTGCGATGGCTACGCCAACGGCGGGCAACTACGCGATTTCGTCTCTATCGAAGACGTGGTCAAAGTGAATATGTATTTCCTCGATAACCCTAATAAATCCGGCATCTTCAATCTGGGTACTGGTCAAGCGCAAAGCTTTAACGACGTGGCTGTGGCAACCATCAATACTTTGCGCACCGCCGAAAATAAACCTGCGTTAGGCTTAGCCGAGCTGCATCAACAAGGCATACTCAGCTACATCCCGTTCCCTGAAGTGCTCAAAGGAAAGTATCAAAGCTTTACACAAGCTGACATCAGCGCGTTGCGCAGCAGTGGTTATGTTGAGGCATTCCTCACCGTTGAGCAAGGTACGGCGAGGTATGTTGAGTGTTTGCTTAAGGGCACTTCTTGATATATGTACCCATCCATAGAAAATTTCGTCGGTAACACACCACTTGTGCGGTTGAAGCGTATTCCGGGCGATACCAGCAATGTGCTGCTCGCCAAGCTGGAAGGCAATAATCCGGCGGGTTCGGTGAAGGACCGCCCTGCGTTGTCGATGATTGTGCGTGCAGAGGCGCGAGGTGACATTAAGCCGGGTGATACGCTGATTGAGGCGACCAGTGGTAACACCGGCATCGCGCTGGCGATGGCAGCGGCGATGCGCGGTTACAACATGATTTTGGTAATGCCAGAAAATCAGACAGTGGAGCGCAAACAAACCATGCGTGCCTTTGGTGCAGAATTGGTTTTGACTGCTAAAGAAGGCAGCATGGAGTTGGCGCGTGATACCGCTGAGAAATTATGCGCTGCAGGCAGGGGAATTATTCTCGATCAGTTCGCCAATCCTGATAATCCCCTCGCACATTATGAAGGGACTGCGCCAGAAATTTGGCGCGATACACAAGGCAAGCTCAGCCACTTCATTAGCAGCATGGGCACAACTGGAACAATTATGGGTTGCTCGCGTTTTTTCAAAGAACAAAATTCAAACATTCAAATCATCGGCGTGCAGCCTGAAGAAGGTGCGCAAATTCCCGGTATTCGCAAATGGTCAGAGGCGTATTTGCCAAAAATTTACAGTGGCAAAAATGTTGATCGCTTGGAGTATGTGAGCCAGAAAAATGCCGAAGAAATGACACGCCGTTTGGCATGCGAAGAAGGTATCTTCTGCGGAATTTCTTCGGGTGGCGCACTAAGTGTTGCTCTGCGTATTTCGCAACAAGTTGAGAATGCGGTGATTGCTTTTATTGTGTGTGATCGCGGTGATCGCTATTTATCGACGGGTGTGTTTCCAGATTAATTACTGTCCAGCCGCTTTCGGTGTTAATAATTTAACTACAGCAGTGTGACCAAATTTTTCTGCCAGCATCAATGGCGTATCGCCATCATGGTTCTTGATGCGCGGATCGGCGGAGTCATGTAGTAGTGCTCTGACGATTTCGGTGTAGCCATTACCTGCTGCAGTATGCAGCGCAGTTCCGCCATTCGTGGATACCTGATTGACGTTTACGCCCTTATCCAACAGTGTTAGCACGATGCCTAAATCGCGTCGGATGGTGGCTTGCAGCAAAGGGCTTAAACCATCATTGTTGAGCGTATCAATTTCCGCATGATTTTCGATCAGTAACTTGACGGTTTCTGCTTGACCAACTTCGACTGCCCAATGTAATGCCGTGTTGCCCAATAAGTCACGGGCGCGAATGTTAGCTTGATGTTGGAGGAGCTGAGTGGAAATTAAAGTATGACCTTTGATTGCGGCGATCATCAATGGTGTCCAGCCTTGATCGTTGGCAATTTCGGTGTTGACCCGTGCACTTAGAAATAGTGCAACAACCTGACGATTACCTGTTTCTACTGCTTGGTGAAAGCCCTTAGCAGAACACGGTACGCCAAAATTTTCGATGGCTTGTTTGGTTGCAGGCGGAAGGGGCTTCCAGTCTTCAGAGATCACAATCGCACCCTGCGGTTTGTAACTGGCAAACTTCCCCGTATCAACCTGCCATACATCCTTTCCACTGTTTGGATGTTGGCTGGCATGTACCAAACTCAAGCGCATAATTTCAGCCGCAACTTCAGGTGGAAAGCCTGCGCGATCTTCGCGATCTGTCACCATCAATCCATTTAGATAGCTATCAATTTCGGGCGTATCCCAATACAACATGATGTTGTTAAACACGCGTGGGTAGCCCGCTTCCAGCTTGGTAGGGTAAAACTTTGTTTCTCCGCCAAGTATTTTAAGTAAACGTTCATTCATGTAGATTCGATACCTTAGTTAATTTGCGCGACTTTGGGTTTTGACAACGCAGGATTCTGTGCGAAGTAGCGTTTGATGCCACTCAAAATTGCGTTTGCCAGTTTCATTTGATAGCCATTGTCGTTCAATCGTTTTTCTTCTTTTGGGTTGCTGATAAAAGCAGTCTCAACCAAGATGGAAGGAATGTCGGGCGATTTTAGCACGGCAAATCCCGCTTGCTCTACTTGTCCACGATGCAAGTCGTTAATGTCCCCAAGTTTGTTTAGAACATGCTTGGCAAGCTTGAGGCTGTCGCTGATGGTGGCAGTCTGGGAAAGATCAAGTAAGGTGCGTGCGAGGTAAGGGTCTTTCACAGCGATATTTACGCCGCCTATCAAATCAGCCTCATTTTCCTTTTTGGCTAGCCAGCGCGCAGCAGTGCTCGTTGCGCCATGTTCCGATAGTG
>CANFCA010000060.1 GCA_947445045.1 Gallionellaceae bacterium | reverse complement strand
TGACACCCACCACCCAATCACCCGGACAAAAATTGCGTCGTGCAGTTGAGGCAAATCGTCCCTTACAAGTCGTTGGTGCCGTCACCGCCTATTGCGCCATTCTCGCGCAAAAAAGTGGGCACAGGGCTCTGTACCTATCCGGTGGCGGCGTGGCAGCTTCCTCGCTGGGCATTCCCGATCTCGGCATCACCACGCTCCATGACGTTTGCGAAGATGCCCGCCGCATCACCGCCGCAAGCAATCTGCCGCTATTGGTAGACATCGACACCGGCTGGGGCGGGGCCTTTAATATTGCCCGTGCTACTCGCGAAATCGCGCAGTCGGGTGCTGCGGGTTTTCATATTGAAGACCAAGTGATGCAAAAGCGCTGTGGGCATCGTCCAAACAAAGCCATCGTCAGCCAAAGCGAAATGACGGATCGCATCAAAGCAGCGGTAGATGCGCGTACCGACGAAAGCTTCGTCATCATGGCGCGCACGGATGCGCTTGCGGTTGAGGGTATGTATTCCGCCATCGAACGCGCACAAGCTTGTGTGGAAGCCGGTGCCGACATGATCTTCCCGGAAGCAATAACCACACTGGAGCAATACGCTGAATTCACCCGTGCTGTGCATGTGCCAGTGTTGGCGAACATCACCGAATTTGGTGCCACGCCCCTGTTCACCACTGAACAGTTGTCAGACGTTGGCGTGAAGCTGGTGCTATATCCGCTCTCTGCTTACCGCGCCATGAGCAAGGCCGCGCTTAACGTATACCAACACATCCTCGCCGAAGGTACACAGCAAAACGTGGTGGCTACGATGCAGACGCGTATGGAGCTTTACGACTATCTGGGCTATCACAAATTCGAGCAGCAGCTCGACCGCTTGTTTGCCGATAAGGGCAGCGAGTAACAACTAGACCGTTCGTGGTGAGACTGTCGAACCACCAACGCCGCAACAAAACCCTTCGACAAGCTCAGGGCGAACGGATAGAAAATATCTTGATCAAGGAGAGAGACATGGCAGAAGAAAGCACACTACCGAAACCCAAGAAGTCAGTCGCATTATCCGGCACGGTCGCGGGAAACACGGCGGTCTGTACTGTCGGGCGCACCGGCAACGATTTGCATTATCGTGGTTATGACATTCTGGACTTTGCCGAACAGGCCGAGTTCGAGGAGATTGCACATCTGCTGATCCACGGCACGCTACCGAATGCCGCGCAGTTGCAAACTTATAAAGCAAAACTGAAAACGCTACGCGGTCTGCCGCAACCCGTGAGGCAGGCATTGGAGGCGATCCCCGCAAATGCCCATCCGATGGATGTGATGCGCACCGGTTGTTCGGTACTCGGCACATGCGAACAAGAATCTGAAGCACATGACCCTGCCAAGACGAAAGAGATCATCGACCGCATGCTCGCCTGCTTCGGTTCGATGCTGGTGTACTGGCATCACTTCAGCACGTCGGGCAAACGCATCAACGTGGAGACGGACGACGATTCGATCGGCGGACATTTCCTACATCTGCTACACGGTATGCCTGCCAAGGCATCCTGGGTGCGCGCCATGCACACTTCGCTCATCCTGTATGCCGAGCATGAGTTCAACGCATCCACCTTTGCCGCACGCGTCATCGCCGGAACCAACTCCGACATCTACTCATGCATCACCGGTGCTATCGGTGCGTTGCGCGGCCCCAAGCACGGTGGCGCGAACGAGGAAGCGTTCCGTATCCAGAGCCGTTACTCATCTCCTGATGCCGCAGAAGCAGACATCCGCGAACGTGTTGCACGCAAGGAGATCGTCATCGGTTTCGGCCATCCGGTGTACACCATCTCCGATCCGCGCAATGAAGTGATCAAACGCGTGGCGAAACAACTGGCGCAAGAAAAAGGCGACATGCTGATGTTCGACATCGCCGCACGATTGGAATCCGTGATGTGGGAAACCAAGAAGATGTTTCCTAATCTCGATTGGTTCTCAGCCGTGTCGTATCACATGATGGGTGTGCCGACGAATATGTTCACACCCTTGTTCGTCATTTCGCGCGTCACCGGCTGGGGCGCGCATGTGATGGAGCAACGTGCCGACGGCAAGATTATCCGGCCAAGTGCAAACTACATCGGGCCGGAGAATCTGGCCTGGGTGCCTATCGAGAAGCGTTAAACCCAATCGTTCACGAAAGACACGAAAAGCACGGACAAAAAACCGATTGAGATTTTGTTGTTGATTTAATTCCGTGCCTTTCGTGTTTTTCGTGGAAAAAATGTTTTGAATTTTTATTGAGGAAAAATAAATGAGTGCCAATGTAGAAATGAACAACCGCCCCGCTCCCGACCAAGTGTTGGTAGATATCGCAAAATATGTTTGCGGTATGGAAATCAACTCAACTGAAGCTTACGACACTGCACGCAACTGTCTAATCGACACACTGGGCTGCGGACTGTTGGCATTGCGCTTCCCCGAATGCACCAAGCACCTCGGATCATTAGTGCCGGGCACTACGGTGCGCAACGGTGCGCGGGTGCCCGGTACTTCGCATGAACTCGATCCGGTAAAAGCTGCGTGGGATATTGGCGCGATGATACGTTGGCTGGATTACAACGACACTTGGCTGGCTGCTGAATGGGGCCATCCTTCCGATAACCTTGGCGGCATCCTCGCCGTGGCTGATTATTTAAGCCGTTGCAAGGTAGCCGAAGGCAAAGCACCACTGACCATCCGTGATGTATTAACCGCAATGATTAAAGCCCATGAAATACAAGGTGTGCTCGCGATTGAAAACAGCTTCAACCGCGTTGGGCTGGATCACGTGGTGTTGGTGAAAGTCGCGTCCGTTGCCGTGGTGACACGTCTGTTGGGCGGCACCGAAGCACAGGTGATCGACGCGCTGTCGCAAGCATTTGTCGACGGACAATCGTTACGCACTTATCGTCATTCTCCCAATGCTGGTTCACGTAAATCTTGGGCAGCAGGCGATGCTACTTCGCGTGCGGTTCGGCTGGCGATGATTACCATGACGGGCGAGATGGGCATCCCCGGCGTGCTGACCGCGCCGCAGTGGGGCTTCTACGATGTACTGTTTAGCAAAACCAACAAGGATCAAAAACTCAAGCCGGAAGATCAACGTTGTTTCAGTCTCAAACAAGCTTATGCCAGTTACGTAATGGAAAATGTGTTGTTCAAGATTTCTTTCCCCGCCGAGTTTCATTCGCAAACTGCGTGCGAAGCAGCGGTGCGTTTGCATCCGCACGTGAAGGGGAAATTGAATGACATCAGCAAGATTGTCATCACGACTCATGAGTCTGCCATTCGCATCATCTCCAAGGTGGGTCCGTTGGCCAATCCGGCGGATCGGGATCACTGCATTCAATACATGGTAGCTGTTCCGTTGGCGTTCGGTGATCTGGTCGCGGAGCATTACGAAGACAGTTTTCACAACGAGAATCCCATCATTGATCAGTTGCGTGAAAAGATGGAAATCGTCGAAGAACCTCGCTACAGCCACGAATATTTGGAATCAGACAAGCGCTCGATTGCGAATGCAATCCAAGTATTCTTCAAGGACGGTAGCAACACCGAGAAGATCGAAGTGGAATACCCGATTGGACATCGCCGTCGACGTGCCGAAGGTATACCGGTGCTGGAGCAGAAGTTTCTGAGCAATTTGCGCACGCGCTTTCCTGAACAACGTTGCCAGCAGATCATGGCGCTGTGTCTCGACAAAGCAAAACTGGAGGCGATGCCAGTGAATGAATTTATGGAGATGTTCATCATCAATTAACTCGTAGGATGGGTTGAACGTAGCGATACCCATCAAAATTTTATGTGCTGAATGGTGGGTATCGTTTCACTCAACCCACCCTACATGGGGGACACGGCAATGAGTTACCAAACCGAGTATGACCTTTCGATGAATGATCCTGAGGGCTTCTGGCGCAAGCAGGCCGAAGCCTTGGAATGGTATAAATTTCCGCAACAGATTTTGACGCGCGATGCGGATGGAATAGGCTATTGGTTCGCCGATGGTGAGATGAACACTGCTTACATGGCGCTCGATCATCATGTGAGTAACGGGCGCGGCAATCAACTCGCGCTCATTTTTGATTCCCCTGTCACCGACACCAAATCGAAATTTACCTACTCAGAGCTCACCGATTCCGTGGCGCGCACTGCCGGAATGCTGGCAGATCTTGGCGTAGTGAAGGGCGACCGCGTTATCATCTACATGCCGATGATCCCGGAAGCGGTCATCGCCATGCTAGCGGTGGCACGCTTGGGCGCAATCCACTCCGTCGTATTCGGCGGCTTCGCGCCACCGGAACTGGCATTGCGCATCGACGATGCCAAACCAAAAGTCATCCTCTCCGCTTCCTGCGGCATCGAAATCAAGCGCATCGTGGAATACAAACCACTGCTCGACAAAGCCATAGCACTCGCAACACACAAGCCGCAGAACTGCATCATTTTTCAACGTCCGCAATGTGCCGCACCGCTCACTGCTGGTCGCGATTATGATTGGACAACACTGCTGGCAAAAGCCGAACCCGTCGGTTGCACGCCCGTGAAGGGCAGCGATCCGCTATACATCCTTTACACCTCAGGCACGACCGGCAAACCCAAAGGCGTGGTGCGCGAGAACGGCGGTCATGCAGTGGCACTCAAGTACAGCATGAAGGCAATCTATAATGTTGAAGCGGGAGATGTGTTCTGGGCCTCGTCCGACGTGGGTTGGGTGGTCGGTCATTCCTACATCGTGTACGCCCCGTTACTGCAAGGTTGCACCACGGTAGTTTACGAAGGCAAGCCGATCATGACTCCCGATGCGGGTGCGTTGTGGCGCGTGTGCGCCGAGTATGGTGTGAAGGCATTGTTCACCGCACCGACTGCATTTCGCGCAGTGAAGAAAGAAGACTCGCAAGCGTTGCTGATGAAGAATTACGACTTGAGCAAACTGTTGACCATCTTCTCGGCAGGCGAACGTCTCGATGCACCCACCGAAGCATGGCTTACTGATAACAGCGGCAAACCTGTCGTAGATCACTGGTGGCAAACCGAAACGGGCTGGGCCATCACCGCCAATTTACAAGGCGTAGAACCAATGACTATCAAGCCCGGATCTTCCACCATGCCCGTACCCGGTTTCAATGTGCAGATACTAGACGAAAACGGACATCAAATGCCACGCGGCTCGCAAGGCTACATCGCCGTCAAACTACCGTTGCCACCTGCTTGCCTGAATCGCATTTGGGGCGATGACAATAAATTCCGCGACAGCTATCTCAGTTTTCTGACCGGCTACTACACCACTGGCGACGGCGGTTATATTGACGATGACGGTTATGTGTTTGTCATGGGTCGGGTAGATGATGTGATCAATGTCGCAGGGCATCGGCTATCCACCGGAGAAATCGAGGAAGTGATTGCCAGCCATCCGGCAGTGGCGGAATGCGCCGTCATTGCACGCGACGACGAATTAAAAGGACAAGTGCCGATGGGATTGGTGGTGCTCAAATCCGGCGTGGCCATCAGCGAAGCAGATTTGCAAAAAGAACTCATCGCCCGCGTTCGCGAAACCATAGGCGCGATCACTTGCTACAAGGACACCGTCATCTTGGCGCGCTTGCCCAAGACGCGCTCCGGCAAAACGCTACGCAAAACCCTGTGCAAAATCGTCAATGGACAGGAATATGTTGTGGCCTCCACGATTGATGATCCGGCTGTGATTCCTGAAATTATTGAAGTGCTGCGCGGCAAACAGATAGTCCCGTAGCAAACGTTTTGCTTCTTTGAAAGACTTGTTGAAACTGGCTCTATTTGCTCGTTAATACTCGGCAAAGGAATGTCTTTTCCTAACGGCTTGCCGTAGAATTCAAGCCATCAAAACACCGTGGAGTAAATGCCATGACAACCGTTCAAATTAACCTGCCAGACCAACTCGCTCAAGAAGCCCAGCTTGCAGGACTGCTGACTTCAGACACCATCGAGAGGATATTGCGCGAGCAGCTCAAGTCACAACGTCAAGTTGAATTGTTTGATGCGATGAAACGCATGGCGGCGGTCGATATAACTAACACGATGTCACCAGAAGAAGTGGCTGAAGAAATCCGCGTTATGCGAACCGAGCGACGTGCTAAAAATGCCAATTGATGCGGCTACTGCTTGACACAAACGTAGTAGCCTCGGCAATGTTGTGGGGCGGTGCGCCTCACCTGCTGTTGCAGGCGGCACACGAGAAACGCGTCACACTTTTTACCAGCACACCGTTGTTAGCAGAGTTGACCGATATTTTGGGGCGGCGCAAGTTCGAAAAAAAGATTGAGGCATCAAAACTTTCAGTCGACCAACTGGTTGATCGTTACACCGCCTTATGCACGCTAGTTCGTCCCACTCCCCTATCTGGTATCGCCCCAGACCCAGATGACGACGTTGTGATTGGCACAGCACTGTCAGCAAAAGTTGATTGCATCGTGACGGGGGATCAGCCATTACTCTCAGTCAGCACGTACCAAGGTGTGCGTCTCATCAGTGTCAGCGAAGCGGTGCGTATTATCGCTACTGCATCAACTTAAAACCATAGTTACCACCTCGCTCTATCAGAGCTTATCGAACCTAGAAGGACTTAAATCAGCGTTTCGCTAATTGCTAAATGCAGGTGATACAGGTAGCCTTCAACGATGAAAATTAACTTAGAAATCGGATTGCCAAACGGCGAGGTACTAAACCGAGATTTGCCATTAGACCTGAATTTGTGTGGAATAAATCGGCGTAAATTTGGCTG
>CANFCA010000059.1 GCA_947445045.1 Gallionellaceae bacterium | reverse complement strand
ATTGATCCTGGTCAGCGTGTCTATATTCGCCGCATCAACATATCAGGCAATGAAAAAACCCGCGATGAAGTGATACGCAGAGAATTTCGTCAAATCGAAGGCGGTTGGTTTGATGTGGAGAAAATCAAAAAATCTAAACAGCGCGTTGACCGATTAGATTTCTTTTCCGAAGTGAATATTGAAACCCCCGCTGTGCAAGGTGCGCCCGACCAGATGGATGTTAATCTATCGGTTAAAGAAAAATCTACGGGCAGTATTAACGCGGGTGCCGGTTATAACAGCGGTGAAGGATTTGTCATTACTGGCGGGGTGACGCAAGCGAATTTGTTTGGTACAGGAAATTATCTTTCTACACAAATTAACACGGGTAAAGTTAATCAAGTTTATTCGGTTTCCTATACCAATCCTTATTACACGGACGAAGGTGTGAGTCGCGGCTTTGATGTTTATAAGCGCAACACGGATTCGCAAAGCACCTCGATAAGCCAGTATTCATCTCATACTTTGGGTGGGGGCGTGCGCTATGGTGTGCCTATCGGTGAAGATTCATCCATCAACTACGGAATATCTGTAGAGAGAACGCAGCTGGGCTTGCAAGCCAATCCGCCTAATCGTTTGGCTCAATATGTGAATGTGTTTGGTGCAACGACCAATAACTTACTCGGTACAGTAGGCTGGGGTAAAGACACGCGAGACAGCGCGATCTTTACCACGGAAGGTAAGGTGCAACGTGTCTCGGCAGAGATTGCATTACCAGCGTTGGACGCACGCTATTACAAACTCAATTACCAACAGCAGTTGTACTATCCAGTGAGCAGTGGCGTGACTTTGATGCTAAACGCGGAAGTAGGCGTAGCAGGGGGATATGCGGGTAAGCCGCTGCCGTTCTTTAAGAATTTTTATGCGGGTGGCGCGGGTTCAGTGAGAGGATTTGACCCCAGTTCATTGGGACCACGTGACACAACCGGTGCGGTTTTGGGCGGTACGAGTAGAGTGGTTGGCGGGGCAGAATTGCTCGCACCTTTTCCGGGCATGGGTAAAGATAATTCAGTACGTTTGAGCGGTTTTCTTGACGCAGGTGCAGTTTATGGCCCAGGAGACCTGCCAGGAAGTTCTGGTTTGCGTTATTCTATAGGGGCAGCGCTGACTTGGTTTGCGCCCGTAGGTCCGTTAAAGTTTAGCTATGCCATTCCGCTAAATAAGCAACCAGTGGATAAAATAAAAAGATTTGAATTTACGATAGGTTCGATGTTTTAAAGCAGGGAGCAAAAAATGAAAATGATAATTAAGGCAGTGGCACTTTCTGTGTTGTTAAGCGCAAACGCAGCAATGGCGGGCGATTTCAAAGTGGGTGTGGTGGATACTGAGCGCGTGCTGCGTGAATCTGTCCCTGCCGTGAATGCAGAAAAACGTATCACTAAAGAATTTTCTGGACGCGATTTGGAAATAAAAGCATTAGTTAAACAAGCAAAGGATTTGCAAGCCTTGCTTGAAAAAGAGGGCGTGACGTTGTCTGATGTCGATCAACGCAATAAAGAGCGCGAGTTGACCACCATGAATGCCGACATACAACGTTTGCAGCGCGAATTTCGTGAAGATTTGAATCTGCGTAAAAATGAAGAGCTGGCGATTGTGTTAGAGCGCGCCAACAAAACCATACAGGTGATTGCTGAATCAGAAAAATTTGATTTGATTTTGCAAGAAGCGGTGTATCGCAACCCCAAAATCGACATCACCGACAAAGTGATTCAACATCTTGCGGATGACAAACCAGCCAGTAAGTAAGCGAGTATGCGCATGACGGTTTCATATCCATTGGCTGAACTTGTTGCGCAGTTAGGTGGGCGAGTATTGGGCAAAGCTAATGTGCGCGTCACACAAATTTCCACGCTAGAGCACGCGCAAGCTAATCAAATCAGCTTCCTCACCAACAGCAAATATCGCGCGCAGCTTGCCAGTACCAAAGCGGGTGCTGTGATATTGGGCGAAGCGGATGCCGATGCGACTGAATTGCCGCGCATCATTTCGGATAACCCTTACGCGTACTTTGCAAAAGTGTCAGCTTTACTCAATCCACTGCCGCAAGTGTTTGCAGGGGTGCATCCTTCGGCAATAGTGAGTGACTCCGCTAAGATAGATAAAACCGCTTGTATAGAAGCCACGGCGGTCATCAGTGCAGGTGCGACAATAGGCGCTCATAGCGTGATTGGTGCAGGCTGTTATGTCGGCGATAATGTGGTGATAGGCAATCATGTGCGTTTGTATCCGCGTGTGGTTGTTTATCATGACTGTGTGATTGGTAATAATTTAATAGCCCATTCTGGCGTGGTCATCGGCGGTGATGGTTTTGGGATTGCGATGGATGCAGGTCGCTGGATTAAAATTCCGCAAATCGGTCGAGTGGTGATAGGTAACGATGTTGAGATTGGCGCGAACACCACCATTGATCGGGGTGCATTGGATGACACGGTGATTGAAGACGGTGTGAAATTAGACAACCAAATCCAGATTGCGCATAACGTGCGCATCGGTGCGCATACTGCCATCGCAGGCTGTGTGGGCATTGCAGGCAGCACCACAATAGGAAAGTACTGCTTGATTGGTGGCAGCGCGGGTATCTTAGGACATTTGCAAATTACCGATCGGGTTGAGATTTCCGCGTTCTCGCTAATTGGTAAATCAATACGTGAGGCGGGTTCTTATACGGCGATTTTTCCATTTTCAAAAACCGAAGAATGGCGCGCCAATGCCGTGCATTTACGTCACTTGGACGAGTTGGTTAAACGCGTTAAAACATTAGAAAACACTATAGGGAAAGACGCATGAGTATCCAAATGAATATCCACGAAATTCTTGCACTGTTGCCGCATCGCTATCCATTTGTATTGGTGGACAGAGTATTGTCACTTGATCCAGACAAAGAAATTGTTGCGTTGAAAAACGTCACTATCAATGAACCCTTTTTCCCTGGACATTACCCGCATCATCCGGTGATGCCGGGCGTACTGATCGTTGAAGCAATGGCGCAAGTCGCCGCGTTGCTATCGTTTAGCTCAATGGGGTTTAAGAAAGATGAGAAATCGGTCTATTATTTTGCCGGAATCGATGGCGCGCGTTTCAAGCGTCCGGTCACGCCAGGCGATCAATTGATTATCAAAGTGTCCCTTATTCGCAGTATGCGTGGTTTATACAAGTTTAAAGGAGTCGCTGAAGTGGATGGGCAATTGGCTGCTGAAGCAGAGTTGATGTGTACGCTTAAAACGGTGGCGTAATGCGTCATCCCACTGCAATTATTCATCCGAAAGCCAAGCTCGCAAACGATGTCGAAGTGGGCGCATATTCCATCATAGGCGAGCATGTGGAAATTGGCACAGGTACGGTCATTGGTCCTCATGTAGTCATCAATGGACATACTCGTATCGGTCAACATAACCGGATTTTCCAGTTCTGTTCGTTAGGTGAAATTCCGCAAGATAAAAAATACGCTAACGAACCGACACGTTTGGAAATCGGCGATCACAACACCATACGAGAATTCTGCACCTTCAATTTAGGTACGGCGCAAGATGGTGGTGTGACACGTGTTGGAAATCACAATTGGATTATGGCTTACGTGCATTTGGCACACGATTGTCAGGTGGGTAACCACACTATTTTTGCCAATAATGCGCAGTTGGCGGGTCACGTGGAAGTCCATGATTACGCCATACTTGGTGGCTTTACCGTGGTACATCAGTTCGTCAAAATCGGCGCGCATATTATTACTGGCATGGGCACAATTTTGTTGCAGGACGTTCCAACTTATATGTTGGTTTCAGGTAACCCAAGCGCACCACACGGCATCAATTCAGAAGGATTAAAGCGGCGCGGATTTTCCAGTGCTTCCATTATGTCGATAAAGCGCGCTTATAAAACTTTGTATAAATCAGGATTAAGCTTTGAGGCTGCGAAACTCGCCATTCAATCAGAAGTAAATGAGCATGTTGAGTTACAACCGCTAGTTGATTTTCTCGCTAGTTCTAATCGCGGCATCGTCCGTTAGAGTACCCAAAACATGTCGCAAAAGAAAATCGTAATCGGTATTGTCGCGGGCGAAGCATCGGGTGATTTGCTCGGCAGCCACTTGATGTTGGCGCTCAAAGCTGCGCGCTCGGATATCGATTTCATTGGTATCGGCGGCGCAAAGATGCAATCTGCCGGAATGAAATTATTGTTTCCGATGGAAAAGTTAGCCGTGCGCGGTTATGTTGAAGTCTTGCGGCATTATCTCGAAATTGTAGGCATACGCCGCAAACTGCGCACTTATTTTTTGGAGCATCGTCCTGATATTTTTATCGGCATTGATGCACCGGATTTTAATTTGGACTTAGAGCTTGCACTTAAGCAGCAAGGCATAACCACCATCCACTATGTTAGCCCGTCGATATGGGCGTGGCGTGGCGAGCGCATCCATAAAATAAAACGTGCAGTGACTAAAGTGCTCGCATTGTTCCCGCATGAATCCAAGCTGTATGAAGATGCTGGCGTGCCAGTGGAATATGTTGGACATCCGCTTGCAGACATGTTGCCAGATTTTCCAAAGCGCGCCGAAACGCGCGAAACGATGCGTATCCCACCGCAAGCAAAAGTATTTGCATTATTGCCCGGAAGTCGGCAAAGCGAAGTGACTCAACTGGCGCATGTGTACATCAACACCGCGAAATTGATACTAAAAAAAATCCCCGATGCGCGATTTTTAATGCCGTTGATTAGCCGTGAAACACGCGCGATTGTTGAGCAAGCGCTTTATGATTGTGATGCTCAAGAATTGCCGATTACCTTGCTGTTTGGTCATGCACAAGATGCCATGATAGCCGCTGATGCGGTATTGGTAGCATCGGGTACGGCAACGCTGGAAGCTGCACTGCTCAAGCGTCCAATGGTGATTACCTATCGTATGCCCAAGTTAACTTGGCGGTTGATGAAGCGCAAAAGTTATCAGCCCTATTTTGGTTTGCCGAATATATTGTGCGAACGTTTTGTTGTACCAGAGTTGATGCGAGACGATGCGACACCTGAAAATATTTCACAGGCATTGTTGAATTTGATGAATGACAAAACTGCCGTCGCTCAACTTGAAGAGACCTTCCTGGCACTGCATCAGACCTTGCGTCAAAACACGGCACAAAAAGCCGCCGCCGCTATTTTTCCCTACCTTCCTAATGTCTAATGTGGCTCTCATCTGCGGCGTAGATGAAGCCGGGCGTGGCCCATTAGCGGGGCCAGTCAGCGCGGCAGCAGTGATACTTGACGACTCTAATCCAATTGAAGGTTTAGCCGACTCTAAAAAACTCTCAGAAAAGCAGCGCGATAAACTCGCCCCCATCATCTGTGAACGTGCCTTGGCATGGGCAGTCGCCTATGCGGAAGTTGAAGAAATAGATCAGCTCAACATCCTGCAAGCAACTATATTGGCGATGAAACGTGCTGTACTTGCACTCAATATTCAACCGCAACAAGTATTGGTCGATGGTCTGTATTGCCCACAAACCGGCATTCCCAGCATCGCGATAGTCAAAGGTGACAGCAAAGTCGCGGCGATTTCTGCCGCTTCAATTTTGGCAAAAACTGCGCGTGATGCACTGATGTTGGACTTGCATCAGCAATATCCAAACTATGGATTTGCCGACCACAAGGGATATCCTACGGCGGCACACTTGGCTGCCCTGCGTGAACATGGTGTTTCCGCAGTTCATCGAAAAAGCTTCAGACCAGTCCGAGAACTGCTACCACAGGGCTATGAGGCATTTAACAAAGCTTTGCTATAATCCAGTCGCAATGCTTATCACGGTATGTATTTCCCGTTGCACCATCACATAAAATTTTTAACTTTAACTAACTATTAGGAAAGAATCTCATGGACGACCAAATCACCATCACGCTGCTCAAAGAACGCCTTAACGCAGATGCTGACGATATTGAAGCAGCGTTGTCATTGGGTAATTTTTATTACGACAAAGGCGATGCTGCACAGGCAATTGTGCATTACCGTATCGCACTGGACATCAATCCGCTGCTCTCAGGCGTGCGTACCGATTTGGGTGCAATGTATTGGCGCAATGAAAATCTTAGTCAAGCCGAACAAGCGTTCCGTGACACGATTGCCAAAGACCCCAGCTTTGGACATGCCTACATCAACCTTGGCTTTTTGATTCAAAACGCAAAAGGCGACTTGGTTGGCGCACGAGCAATTTGGCAGAATTTGCTTGATACCAATCCGCAACATGAAATGGCAGGCAAGGCGCGTGAGTTGTTGCAGCAGACAGGTGCAGCAATTAACTAACTATAGCTCTTCCCCCAATTGTAATCGCCTTACATAATGACAGGTATAGCCACCAGGGTTCTTGACTAAGTATTTCTGGTGGTAACGTTCTGCACTAAAAAATTCTTTGAACGGCACGACTGCGGTCACGACTTTGGATTGCCATTCGCCGCTTGCATCCACAGTTGCAATCACTTCGTTAGCCGTATCTTTTTGTTCGTCAGTTAGGAAGAAAATCGCAGAGCGATACTGCGAGCCGATGTCGTTGCCTTGTTGATTGCGCGTGGTGGGGTTGTGCATACGGAAGAATTCAAACAGCAGGTGCCTGTAACTAAGTTTTCCTGAATCAAAAACAATCTTCAGCGATTCGGCGTGCCCAGTTTTGCCTGTCCTTACTTGCTCGTAATTCGCATCGGGCGTATTGCCGCCCGTGTAGCCGACTTCGGTAGCTAGCACACCGGGGATTTGTCGCACCAGTTCTTCCAT
>CANFCA010000058.1 GCA_947445045.1 Gallionellaceae bacterium | reverse complement strand
CGCGCAATTGAAAACACAGCCAATAAAAATTCCTGTGTTTACGGCTGCGAGCGTCGATGATGTCACAGTCGATTCTTCTGCGACCATTCAATTTATGGCTAGCACATCTCATCCAAGCAGCCACTTAGTTTTGTATGGCAATAATTTAGAAAAGAAGCCTGAAAATTTCCCTCTAGAAAAATTGGAGTGGGTGAACAACGCCTTTCATGAACAAAAAATTCTCAGCTCCGCGCATACCGCTATTGTGTTGCCGCCAGAAGATCCGCACTACGGCGCAGATGGTAGTTATTCAAATTGCCACCATTACTATCCAGATGACATGGAAAAATATGGAATGTGTATCAAGCATCCACAGCGAGTGTTGCAAGGCGAAATCACGCCAGAGAATCTTCATTCTGGTGTGATGAAACGTTTGATGTTCAACCCCAATTTTTCTTTGTTGAAAATATCTATGCAAAAATTTATTAAAGGCCTGCAATGAGTCATGTTTATAAAACTCAGATATTCGCGCACCGTGGCGCGAATAGAGAAGCTGCAGAAAACACTCAAGCGGCTTTTGATGCAGCGTTGAATTATGCGATTGATGGTATTGAAACCGATGTGCAGTTAAGCCGTGATGATGTCACGGTATTGTGGCATGACGATAAGCTGGAGAAAATTGGCCATCCTGATAAGCACGTTGATGATTTTGAATATGCGCAGTTGCAAGAAATGAATGTTGCGAATCATTTTTTTGCGAACGCTTCACCTGAAAGTTTTTTTCAGTTGCAAAGTTTTCTGGATCGCTATCGGGAACGTTGTCGCTTGCTGCTGGAAATTAAATGTTATGAAGGCGAGTTACCTGAGCGTCAAAAAATAAAGGTGCAGCAGACTTTATCAATGGTCGGCGCGGTAACAGGGAATGAGATTATGGTTTCTTCATTTCATCTGCCCAGCTTGATTTATGCGCGTGAATGCTCACCGGATTTTCTTATCGTTTATAACTTTGAGCCAGAGCAAAATCTTGCTAAGGCAAAAGAAGCCTTGGCAGCACATTCTTTCTTGCATGGTCTTTGTGTGCATATCTCAACTTTAGATGCAGCGATGGTTCAGTTGCTGCGTGACCAAAATAAACACATCGCGGTTTACACCTGCAATAGTGAGGAGGAAATCAACACTGCATTGCAATTGGGTGTAGACATACTCATCACAGATTTTCCGCAAAAAGCCTTGCAGTTGCGCGACCATTGAAACGCGATTTTGCCTCGTTAGCCAACGGTGAATTTGACCTGCTGATTTGCGGGGGTGGCATCTATGGTGCCTGGGTAGCCTACGATGCGGCGCTGCGAGGCTTGCGTGTAGCCATTGTTGAGCAAGGTGATTGGGCGAGCGCGACTTCTTCTGCGTCCAGCAAGTTGATACATGGCGGCTTGCGTTATCTTGAGTCCTACGATTTTAAGTTGGTTAAAAAAGCATTGGCTGAGCGAGAGATGTTGCTGCGGGTTGCGCCACACCGTGTTTGGTCTTTGAATTTTGGTGTACCTATATATGCCGATAATCGCGTTCCGTCATGGCTATTAAAAGTTGGCTTAACGCTGTACGATTTTTTCGCGGGCAAGTTGTTTTCAAAAGACTCGCATCATCACTTCAATAAGGATACTTTTGCAGAACACTTTCCGAGCCTCAATACAGACAATCTCAAAGGTGGTTTCATTTATGCCGATGCGCAAACCGATGATGCGCGGCTGGTGTTGGAGCTGATTTCGGGAGCGATAGAGCATAGCGTAGTGTGTGTGAATTATTGTCGATTGACTGAATTGATTGAGCAAAATGGAAAGGTGTGTGGTGCGTTTGTTCAAGATCAGACCAATAATGCCAGCGTAAAAATTTCTGCCAAACAAATCGTCAACACCACTGGTCAATGGACAACCGCTTCTGAGCAGGGAAGAAGCTGGTGTCGTTTAACCAAAGGCGTACATTTGGTATTGCCTGCCCCTTCATGTGAAGAGGCATTGCTATTAACTGCCAAGTCAGATGGGCGCGTGTTCTTTATCATTCCTTGGTATGGCATGACGCTGCTTGGCACAACAGATACCGCCTACAGCGGCGACGTGAATCGCGTCACGGTAGAGCAGGAGGACATTCGCTATTTGCTCACCGAGGCGAATCATTATCTGAAGACAGCATGGATTGAAGCGGACGTAGTGGGTAGTTACGCAGGCGTGCGCACCATGAAACGCAGCGATGAATCCTCGCCCTCAGCGATGAGCCGTGATTGGGAGTTGGTGACGGCTGAGAACGGCGTGCATCACTCGATAGGCGGCAAGATTACCTCGGCACGAGAAGATGCTGCGACTATCGTTAACAAAGTGTGCACAGAGCTTGGTGTGGATAAATTATGCGCTACTAAAGACGTGTTGTTTCCTTGGGCACCAATAGCGATGCCTCAAGAGAGCTATGCCGAATGGTGTGCCGCAATCAGCGCGCAAGCACAACAACTGGGTATTGATACGGAAAGTGGCAAGTGGCTGATACGCAGGCACGGCAAGCGTGTGGTTGAAGTGTTGCAGAGCATTGAGAAGGATGTAAAGTTGGCTGAAAGAATTATGCCGACCTTACCTTTCATTTATGCCGATTTACTGTTTTGCGCACGCAACGAAATGGTGATGCACTTGGATGATTTGCTACGTCGCCGATTGCCGCTATTGATTCTGGCAAAGATTACCGAGGCTGAGTTGAGGCGCTTCGCCGTGACTTTTGCTGTGGTTATGGATTGGGATGAAGAAGTTATCAACCATGAAATCACTCGATGCCAAAGAGTTTGACTTTTCTATGGCAGCGCTTATAGTTGGACACAAATTGTTACAACGATTAACTAAAGGGTTCATCATGCAATATAACAAAAGGGTATGGTTATTAATCAAACTTTGCCTTGGCTTGCTTATCAGCGCGTTGATATTATCTGGATGTGGAGGTGGATGCGCTGGTGATGCATGTGGCACATATGCAACATACACCGTTGGCGGCTCGGTTGCGGGTCTTGGAGCGGGTAAGTTTGTGGTATTGCAAAATAACGCTGGCGACGATCTTACGATTTCAAGCAATGGCAATTTTATTTTCCCCATTCCTGTCAGGAACTTTAAAGCTTATGGTGTTACCGTGATTTCCCAGCCAGTAGGGCAAACTTGCACTGTTAGTTTGGGGGGCGGCACTATAAATGTAGCTAACGTTAGCAATGTAGTTGTAACTTGTTTGACGCAAATGGGTGGCGCAAAACAAAATATTTCACTCAAACTTACTTCTGCAGTCACTACCCTTGCGGGGTCAGGTTCAGCTGGTTCATCAAACGGCACGGGTACAAATACTACGTTCCATCTACCTACAGGCATTACTACTGACGGGACTAACCTTTATGTGGCAGATAACAACAATCATGTCATACGGCAGATAAATATAATCAGTAAAGCAGTCACTACAATTGCGGGTTCAGGTTTAGCGGGTTCATTAAACGCCACGGGTACTAGTGCAACATTTAACTCTCCTTTTGGCATTACAACAGACGGGACGAACCTGTATGTTACCGAACTCGTGAATCATGACATACGACAGATAAATATACTCAGCAAAGCAGTCACTACGATTGCGGGTACTGGTATAGCTGGATGGCAAGATAACCCTACGGGAATAGGTATAAGTGCAACATTTAGTTCTCCCTATGGTATTACTACTGACGGGACTAACCTTTATGTAGCCGACACCAACAATAATGTCATACGACAGATAAATATCATGAGCAAAGCAGTCACAACAATCGCGGGTTCAGGCATAGCTGGGTGGCAAGATAATGTCACGGGCATAAATGCAATATTTAACCTTCCTTATGGCATTACTACTGACGGGACTAATCTGTATGTGGCAGATACCAACAATCACAGAATTCGCCAAATAAATATAATCTCTAAAGCAGTCACCACAATTGCAGGTTCGGGTGTAGTAGGTTCATTAAACGGCACGGGTACAAGTGCAACGTTTAACTCCCCTGTTGGCATTACTACTGATGGAACCAACTTGTATGTGGCTGACAGCGACAATAACATCATTCGCAAGATTGTAGTTGCTAGTGGTGCAGTGACCACCCTTGCCGGTTCGGGTGCACCCAGCTCTTTAGACGGTATGGGCACAGGCGCTGCATTCAACCTGCCAACTGGCATTACATCTGACGGATTTAGCTTATTTGTGACGGATGCACATAACCACATGATTCGAAAAATTCAGTAAAAGCGTTATACAAGCGGACAAGCCGCCCCAATGGGGCGGTTTTGTATTTCTTCCCCTTGAAATAAATCAATTTGCCTCCATCTAACACGCAGCTATTTAACCGAACTGAAAGGACTGATATGACTGAAAGCGCCACGATGAACCGAGAAACAATGGGGTTTCAAACCGAGGTTAAGCAACTTCTGCAATTGATGATTCATTCGCTGTATTCCAACCGTGAGATTTTTTTGCGTGAGTTGGTTTCCAATGCGTCTGACGCTTGCGACAAGTTGCGCTTTGAAGGGCTACACAATGCGGCGTTGTTTGAGAACGATTCCAATTTGAGCATTCGCGTGAGTTACGACAAGGATGCCAATACGTTGGCGATCAGCGACAACGGCATCGGTATGAACCGCGATGAAGTGATTAACAACCTTGGCACGATTGCCAAATCCGGTACGCGGGAATTTTTCTCCAAGTTGAGTGGTGATCAGCAAAAAGATGCAGGGCTGATTGGTCAATTCGGTGTGGGTTTTTATTCGGCATTTATCGTGGCGGACAAGGTGTCTGTCATTACCCGTCGTGCGGGTGAAAGCGTAGATCAAGGCGTGAGTTGGGAGTCCGATGGGGGTGGCGAGTTTTCTATCGAGATGATTGAGAAAGCCGAGCGCGGTACGAAAATCACTTTGCATTTGCGTGCCGACCAAAACGATTTGTTGAGCGGTCAAAAATTGCGTTCCATTATCCACAAATACTCCGATCACATCGTTCAACCGATTGTGATGAAAAAGGAAGAATGGAAGGATGGCGCGCAGGTTGTTGGCGACGAAGACGAAACGGTTAATCAAGCTTCCGCATTGTGGGTGCGCAGCAAAAATGAAATTACAGACGAGGAATATACCGCGTTCTACAAGCATGTCGGGCATGATTATGAAGACCCTCTAGCGTGGACTCATGCGCGTGTAGAAGGTCGCCAGGAGTACACGCAGCTGCTCTACATTCCAGCGCGTGCGCCGTTCGATATGTGGGATCACAATGCTAGACACGGCATCAAGCTTTACGTGCGTCGAGTGTTTATCATGGACGATGCGGAGCAATTGTTGCCTTCCTATTTGCGTTTTGTACGCGGTATTGTGGATTCATCCGATTTGCCGCTTAACGTGTCTCGTGAAATTTTGCAAGAATCTAAAGACATTGAGGCGATACGTTCTGGTTGTACTAAAAAGATTTTGGGGTTGTTGGAAGATTTGGCAGCTAACGACACCGAAAAATTCGCCAAGTTTTGGGCTGAATTTGGCATGGTGCTGAAAGAAGGTGCGGGTCAGGATTTTGCCAATAAAGACAAGATTGCGGGGCTGTTGCGCTTTGCTTCGACGCATGCCGATAACGATACACAAAATGTTTCACTTGCCGATTACATCGCGCGGATGAAAGAGGGTCAGGACAAGATTTATTACATCACCGCTGATACATTTAATGCGGCCAAGAATAGCCCGCATCTGGAAGTGTTCCGCAAAAAGGGCATCGAAGTGTTGTTGCTCTCAGATCGCGTGGATGAATGGGTGGTCGGTTCGGTAACTGAATTCAGCGGTAAGTCACTGGTGTCGGTTGCTAAAGGTGGATTGGATTTAGGTAGCTTAGAAGACGAAGCCGAGAAGCAAGAGCAAGAAAAACAAGCTAATGATCACAAAGAATTGACTGAAAAAATCAAAGCCAGTTTGGCGGAACGCGTCAAAGATGTCCGCGTGACGCATCGTCTGACGGATTCGCCAGCTTGCTTGGTGGCGGATGAGCATGATCTCGGCGCAAACATGATGCGCATGTTGAAAGCGGCGGGGCAAAAAGCGCCAACCTCAAAACCTATCTTGGAAATCAACCCGACGCATCCAGTCGTCGTGCGCTTAAAGGCAGAACAAAAACACTTCGATGATTGGGCGGCAGTGCTATTTGATCAAGCTTTGTTGGCTGAAGGTGGGCAGTTGGACGACCCGGCGGGATTTGTAAAACGCGTGAATCATTTGATGTTGGAAATGAGTACTGTTTAGAATAATCTACATTACTTAAAGACTCAGGCAGTTGATGCCTGGGTCTTTTTTGTTTGCTAACCCCAAGCGCATCTAAACGCCGTAAAATGCGCACACTTAATTTTGTGACTACCTTTAAAGATATGACAACACGCACCCGATTCGCCCCCAGTCCGACTGGTTACTTACATATTGGCGGCGCACGCACCGCTTTATTTTCTTGGGCTTATGCGCGCAAGATGGGTGGCACGTTTATTTTGCGCATTGAAGATACCGATGTAGAGCGTTCTACGCCCGAAGCCGTGCAAGCGATTTTGGATGGAATTGGGTGGCTGAATTTAGATTACGACGAAGGCCCGTTCTATCAAATGCAGCGTATCGATCGCTACAAAGCGGTGCTGCAACAAATGTTGGATGAGGGTAAGGCTTACTACTGCTACACCTCAACCGAAGAATTGGATGCCTTGCGTGAGGCGCAACGTGCGCGGGGCGAGAAGCCACGCTACGATGGTCGTTGGCGACCCGAGCAGGGGAAAACGTTG
>CANFCA010000057.1 GCA_947445045.1 Gallionellaceae bacterium | reverse complement strand
TGCGCTGAATACTTTTCATATCGAACTCAGATTTGGGAATCGGCCCGATAATGCCGTAGTGATTGCGCGTTGGGGTGAGGAAAACGGGAACAGCACCCGTCATCATGATCGCATGCAATATCGACTTATGGCAATTGCGGTCGACCACAACGATGTCGTCTGGCGCGACAGTTGAGTGCCATACGATCTTGTTTGAAGTTGACGTGCCATTGGTCACAAAAAACAAATGATCGGAATTAAATATTCGCGCTGCATTGCGCTCCGAAGCCGCCACGGGCCCGGTGTGATCGAGCAACTGCCCCAACTCCTCCACCGCATTGCACACGTCAGCGCGCAACATATTCTCACCAAAAAATTGATGGAACATTTGTCCGACCGGCGATTTCAAAAATGCCACGCCACCCGAATGTCCAGGGCAATGCCATGAATAAGAACCATCTTGCGCGTAATGCAACAATGCGCGGAAAAACGGTGGCGCTAATGCATCCAGATATGACTTCGCTTCGCGGATAATATGGCGCGCCACAAATTCCGGCGTATCTTCATACATATGAATAAAGCCATGCAGCTCACGCAAAATATTGTTGGGAATATGACGTGAGGTGCGCGTCTCGCCGTAAAGATAAATTGGAATATCGGCATTCTTAAAGCGAATCTCTTCCACAAATGCCTGCAAACTTTTAAGCGCAATCTGCGTGTCCTCTTTGCTGCCCGAGCCAAATTCCTCATCATCTATCGACAACAAAAATGCCGATGCGCGACTTTGCTGCTGCGCAAACGAAGTCAAATCGCCATAGCTGGTTACTCCCAAAACTTCCATGCCTTCTTTTTCCAAAGCATCCGCCAAGGCACGAATACCCAAGCCACTGGCATTCTCAGAACGGAAATCTTCATCGATGATGATAATAGGAAAACGAAATTTCATGGTTTAACTCCCAAGGGGATTAAGGATTGCAAGGCAAATAAGGCGCGGATTGTCGCAGATTTAATAAGTCGAGTGGCAAGGATTTTTTGCCACAAAAATAGTTGGCTATGTGGCGGGTAAAGATTACTTAATCTCCAGCTCCGTCATTCCAGTGAAAACGGGAATCCAGTCTAGTAATATTCCTTGCTTCAGCAAAGACAAAGCCTAACTGCCTTTTAAATAAAACCTCTGGATTCCCGCCTTCGCGGGAATGACGGACATTAGCAGCGTGCATTACATCTTAGGCAAAGTCACACCACTCTGCCCTTGATACTTGCCACCACGGTCTTTGTACGAAGTCTCACATACTTCATCGCTCTCAAAGAACAACACTTGGGCGATGCCTTCATTAGCATAAATCTTTGCAGGTAGCGGCGTGGTATTGGAAAACTCCAGTGTCACATAGCCTTCCCATTCCGGCTCAAACGGGGTGACGTTAACGATGATGCCGCAGCGCGCGTATGTCGATTTACCCAAGCACACCGTCAGCACAGAACGCGGGATGCGGAAATATTCCACGGTGCGCGCCAGCGCAAACGAGTTAGGCGGGATGATGCAGTAATCAGCTGTCACTTCGACAAACGAGTTCGGATCAAAATTCTTCGGATCAACGATGGTGCTGTTGATATTGGTGAATAACTTAAATTCGTTAGAGCAACGAATATCGTAGCCGTAACTCGATGTGCCATAGGACACAATCTTCTTGCCATCAACCTCTTTCACCTGCGTCGGCGAGTAGGGTTCGATCATGCCGTGCTGCTCCGCCATGCGGCGTATCCATTTGTCTGACTTGATGCTCATGCTGCTTCCTCGATGAATTTGTGCGGGCGCGATTTTAACCAATTCGCCGCTACCCCGCTTGATTTGCTAAAATCCGCGCCTTTACAGCTTTTTGGCAACAACATGACACCTCGAAAAATCCTCGTTACCTCCGCCCTGCCCTACGCCAATGGCAGCATCCACCTTGGTCATCTGGTCGAATATATTCAGACCGACATTTGGGTGCGTTTCCAAAAAATGCAGGGGCATGAGGTGCATTATGTATGCGCCGATGACACCCACGGCACACCCATCATGCTGCGCGCACAGAACGAAGGCATCACACCAGAACAACTGATCGACCGCGTTTGGCATGAGCACAAAGCCGATTTTGATGGATTCAATATCGAGTTCGACCACTACGGCAGCACCAACAGTGAAGAGACAAAAAAATTCGCTCAGGATATTTATCGCAAACTCAAAGCGAATGACTTGATCGAAGTAAAACCCGTCGAACAATTTTTTGATCCCGTCAAAGAAATGTTTTTGCCGGATCGTTTCATCAAAGGCGAGTGCCCCAAGTGCCACGCCAAGGATCAATACGGCGACAACTGCGAAGCCTGCGGCGCAACCTACGCACCCATCGAACTCATCAACCCCTACTCCGCAGTGTCGGGTGCGCAGCCGGAACGGCGCAGCTCAGAACATTATTTTTTCAAGCTGTCTGATGCGCGCTGCCAGGAGTTCCTACATGGCTGGACGCAAGGCACGTTGGCCGATCAGTCCACTGCGCCGTTGCAACAAGAAGCCGCCAACAAGATGCGCGAGTGGTTCGAAGCAGGCCTATCCAACTGGGACATTTCGCGTGACGCACCCTACTTCGGTTTTGAAATTCCTGATGCACCGGGCAAATTTTTCTATGTGTGGCTGGATGCACCAGTCGGCTACATGGGCAGCTTCAAGAAATTATGTTCGCAAAAAGGCATCGACTTCGATGCTTACTGGAATGCAGATTCCAAGACGGAGCTGTATCACTTTATAGGCAAAGACATCCTGTATTTCCATTCCTTATTCTGGCCTGCGATGCTGAAGTTCTCTGGCTTGCGTACCCCGACACAAATCTTTGCACACGGCTTTTTGACAGTGAACGGTGAGAAGATGAGTAAATCGCGCGGCACATTCATCACCGCCGATAGCTACCTCAAACAGGGGCTCAACCCCGAATACTTACGCTACTACTACGCGGCAAAACTGAATGGCACGATGGAAGATATCGACTTGAACCTAGAAGATTTCACAGCAAGAGTGAACTCGGATTTGGTGGGTAAATACATCAACATCGCGAGCCGATGTGCGGGTTTCATCACCAAACATTTTGATGGGCAACTCAGTTCAATATCAAATACTGGCGCATTAATAGCTATTAAAGAATCAGCTCCTGTTATTGCCAAAGCTTACGAAGAGCGTGACTTCGGCCGCGCTCTGCGCGAGATCATGCGCTTGGCAGATCATGCCAATGCAGATATCGCAGTTGCTGCGCCTTGGGCGAGAGCAAAGCAAGAAGGGCATGGCGCTAGGGCTGAACTTCATCTTGATTGCTCTGGCGCGCTAGAGATGTTCCGTTTACTTACACTTTATTTGAAGCCGGTACTTCCCGAATTAGCCAAAGCCGTTGAGTCCTTCCTCAACATTCCTGAACTTTCATGGGATAGTGTAAATGATACCTTCACTGCTGGTCATCAAATTAACGCTTATCAACATTTGGCAACCCGCATCGACCCTAAACTTATTGAAGCCATGACAGAAGCCAACAAACAAAACCTCGCACCAACAATCGATTCTCACTCTCCATCTCGGCACGCTGAAGCCAAGCAAAGTGTCATTGCCCCGATTGCCGAAACTATCAGCATCGACGAATTCAGCAAAGTCGATTTGCGCGTGGCAAAAATCGTCAACGCAGAACACGTGGAGGGTGCAGAAAAATTATTGAAGCTGACACTGGACATCGGTGAAGCAAACCCACGCACAGTGTTTGCTGGCATTAAATCGGCCTATGATCCAGCAAAACTGGTCGGACGTATGACGGTAATGGTGGCCAACCTCGCACCACGCAAAATGAAGTTCGGTCTCTCGGAAGGCATGGTATTAGCGGCTTCTGGCGACACCCCCGGCTTGTTCATTTTGTCGCCTGATGTGGGTTCTCAGCCGGGTATGCGCATCAAGTAGCACTCACCTATCGGGGCGAAAATGGACTACGACGTTCTCATCATTGGTTCCGGCCCCGCCGGACAGCATGCTGCATGGCAGGCAGCACGGATGGGTAAACGCGCCGCAATCATCGAACGCAAGCCCAAGATTGGCGGCGCAGGTCTACAGACGGGCACTATTCCCAGCAAGGCGATGCGCGAAGTGGCTTATCTGCTCACGCGCTCCGGGGGGATGCGTCAAGCGCTTGCGCCCGATAGTCGCAATCGTCATGGACTACTCACCGATGCGGTTCGGCGTAAAGAAGCGGTAATCGCGCAACAAGAGTCGGTCATTTTGCAAAGATTATTGCGGCATGGTGTGGCGTTGATTCCGGGTGAAGCCTCGTTTGTTGATGCACATACCCTGCAAGTTGTCGATGCATCAGGCAACACCCGCCAAATTTCTGCGGATGTCATCATCCTCGCCAGCGGCTCAAGGCCGCGTCGCCCTGCCAATGTGCCGTTCGATAAAAAAACGGTTTTGGATTCGACTTCAATTTTAAATCTTCGTCACTTGCCTGAGAGCTTATTAGTAGTGGGTGGTGGAGTGATTGCGTGCGAATTCGTTTCGATTTTTTCTGCGTTGGGTGTGCAAATCAGTGTGGTGGATAGTCACGCACAACTGCTGACTTATTTGAGTGAGGATGTAGTCGGCGTGCTGGCCGATAGTTTTCTTGGCATGGGTGTCACCTTCCACATGCAAGAACGCGTGGCAGAAATCCGCCGCGAAGGAAACGGCACACTCACGATATTAGAAAGCGGCAAACACATTCGCACTGACGCGGTGCTTTACGCTCAAGGCAGAGAGCCCAACAGTGGCGGACTCAACCTTGCCATGGCGGGGGTGAACTCTAAAGCAGGCTGGATTGATGTCAATCAACATTTCCAAACCAGTGTGCCGCACATCTTCGCGGTGGGCGATTTAATTGGCCGACCTGCGCTCGCCTCAACCGGTATGGAACAAGGACGTACCGCAGTATTATTTGCCTTCGGCGGTGAAACATTTGTAGCGGCAGAAAATTTTCCGATGGCGGTCTATACCATTCCGGAAATTTCTTACGTCGGCAAAACCGAAAAAGAAATTCAGCAAGAAAATATTCCTTATATTGTTGGACGCGCTTATTTCAAAGACAGCGCGCGCGGACAAATCATTGGCGACGCGCAAGGATTACTGAAGCTGATCGTGGATGCACGTAATGAAAAATTGTTAGGCGTACACATCGTCGGTGAACAGGCCAGCGAGCTTGTTCACATTGGGCAACTGGTCATGAACTTGCATGGCACGGTGCGTGATCTGGTCAGCAACGTGTTCAACTATCCAACTCTTGCAGAGTGCTACAAACTCGCTGCGCTGGATTGCACACATCAGCTGGATAAACAAAAATCCGCACTTTCATCATGAGGTAATCAGACAGCCACCATGAACCCATCACTGTTGGTGAAGCTTTCACAGTATTTCCGACCCCGTCTAATGGATGCCATGCGCGGTTACAACCGCGCACGCTTCACCACTGATTTAACCGCAGGCATAACCGTAGGTGTCATTGCCTTACCCTTGGCAATCGCCTTCGCCATTGCGTCTGGCGCAAAACCCGAAGCAGGCATTTTCACTGCCATCATTGCCGGCTTCATCATCTCCGCGCTGGGCGGCTCACGCGTACAAATCGGCGGGCCAACGGGTGCATTCATTGTGATCGTATATGGCATCATCGCCCACTACGGTTACGCCAATTTACTGATCTGCACCATCATGGCGGGGGTGATGCTCTTGGCAATGGGGCTGATGCGCATGGGCAATCTGATCAAATTTTTCCCTCGGCCGCTTATCATCGGCTTTACCAGCGGCATCGCAGTGTTAATTATTTTCAGTCAGATTAAAGATTTTTTGGGATTAAAAATCGCCAACCTGCCCGCTGAGTTTTTTCCAAAACTGGCTTCGCTTTACCATGCACTGCCGACGATTGATTTCATCACACTGGCATTAGCGACATGCTCTGCGTTGTTGATCTGGTTTTATCCTAAAGCGTGGGCGCAAAAAGTACCTTCACCTATACTCGCTCTCATACTTGGCACGACGATAGTTGCACTATTTGATTTGCCTGTAGAAACTATTGGCACTCGCTTTGGCGGCATTCCACAAGGCTTGCCGAGCTTTGAATTGCCGGAATTTACCTTCGCCACACTGAGGCATTTGATTGCACCGGCGATGACCATTGCGTTACTCGGGGCAATTGAATCATTGTTATCAGCGGCAGTAGCAGACGGCATGATCGATGACAAACATGATTCCAATCAGGAGTTGATTGCTCAAGGCATCGCCAATATCGTCACACCATTTTTCGGCGGATTGCCCGCCACAGGCGCAATCGCACGTACTGCGGCGAATGTACGTTCAGGGGCTACCAGCCCGATCTCCGGCATCGTCCATTCCTTGACGCTACTGCTTATTGTTTTAATTGCCGCACCCTTGGCTAAACATATTCCGCTCGCCACGCTATCTGCCATTTTGTTGATCGTCGCGATCAACATGGGCGAATGGGAAGGGTTTGTAACGTTGCGAAAATATCCCGCCAGCGATAGTGCCGTGCTGGTTATGACATTTTTGCTCACCGTGATTTTTGACCTCACCGTGGCAGTGGAAGTGGGCATGTTCATCGCGATATTCTTTTTCATTCAGCGCATCACCGAACTCACGCATGTCAGCATCTCGGAACACTCGCCCATGCCGGACGATGACGAAGCGACACTGGCACGCAAGGCTGTCCCTAAAGGTGTGGTGATTTACCGCATATACGGCGCACTATTTTTTGGCGCAGCGGATAAATTAGAAACCATCATGCAACAAAGTCATACTGAGCCTGATGTATTGATACTAAAAATGA
>CANFCA010000056.1 GCA_947445045.1 Gallionellaceae bacterium | reverse complement strand
TGAATTCTTCCCACTCTGCCACATTACCCTGCTGCAATTTATCCAAATATTCGGCAAAGGATTTCGCACCCGTCGCGCGCAAACGCCGTGCGACACGGCTATACACCAACTCCTGCTTGCTTTCACCTAGTGCGATACCCGCATGTTGGTAAATTAACTTACAAATCCGCTGGAAG
The DNA here is from genome assembly GCA_947445045.1 of Gallionellaceae bacterium. GTDB lineage: Bacteria > Pseudomonadota > Gammaproteobacteria > Burkholderiales > Gallionellaceae > Gallionella. The sequence goes on along the minus strand of CANFCA010000056.1, from coordinate 6,694 downwards.
TCTTGATCGGTAAACGGCAATTCACGGGTAAGTCCACTGCTCATACAGGCTTTCTAATTGGAAGAATGACACAGCAGACTGCTGTCGCCCTCACCCGCTACCGCAATACGTTCCAAGGCTGACAGTACATCCATGCTATCCGTCTCCATTTTGCTCACCAGCCCCATGCCACGCAGTGCTTCGCCTGTGCGAAATGCCGCCACCGCATCCTTGGCATGCGTGTGGAAAGCTTGATGCGGATTCGCCACCGCCGCATACCCGTCCAATTTGGCAAAACAATCTTTGCCCTCTCCCTCAAAATACCATTTACCCAAACGGCAAGCGGTATGCGAAGCAAAGCTATCGGCATTGCGTTCGGAGATACCCATGAACACTTTGTATATCTCAAACTTGTACAGAATGTGATCAATCTTGGCCACTTCAACAAAACTGCGTAAAGCCGCCGCAGAGATCGTGCCTTCCATTTGATGCGATAGCGTAAGCAAATGCTTCATATTTTCCATCACGCCATTCACATCTTGACTGAACAGATGCGACTTATCCGCCATACCTTGCATTTGGTGCTTGGTCTGATCCGTCTCACTTTGAATCGCGGTCACGATGGTGGAAATTTCGCTGGTCGCCTTAGTGGTGCGCTCGGCGAGTTTGCGCACTTCATCTGCTACCACCGCAAAGCCTCGTCCTTGCTCCCCTGCACGCGCCGCTTCGATAGCGGCGTTCAATGCCAACAAGTTAGTCTGATCGGCGATTTCTTTTATCAGCTTAACGATGCTGCCAATTTGGGCGGCACGTTGCGTCAAGTTCTGCACGTTATTTGAAGATTTCAGTGTGTCACCGGACAACGCTTCCAAACTCTGCGCAATCTGCAGTACCGCTTCACGATTGCCTGCTGACATCCCGGCTGCTTCAATGGCGTGCTGCTTCTCTTCTTTTAGCGATTGTGCGGCTGACACTTGCGAGCCTTGCAATGCCACGAATGATTCGCCAAAGCCCGTCATATTGCTAAAAATTAAATTGGCCACTTCGCAATTTAATTGAGCTTCCTGCATAGACACACGCATTGCATCACGCTCGCGTGTTGCCTTGGCTAACTCACCACGCAAGCTAGAAACATCAGATTCAGCTTGCAGCAATTTTGTGAGTGTTAGCTGGTGTTCTTGCTTCAGTTTTGTATTAAACATATTGCTATCCCTACAAGTGTTCTAAATTATTCAGCACAACTGATTCACGCTGCGTTAACCATGTGCGGGTGTTTATCCACCACCATCTGCTCCAACTTTTTCATCACGTCCATGCTGGCGTTTTCCGCATCATTGAGGGCATCGTAAATACTATTTTGCACAGTCAAATTACGCTCCCAACCTTGATCCAATTGCTTGACCATGCGATGCACGTTCTGATGCACTTTGCTATGCGGCTCCAATAAACTGCGGAACGCCGCCGACCCTTCAAAGGCTTCCTTACCTGGCCCCTCATACCATTTACCCAAACGGCAATTTTGGTGATCGACGCTGACCGCTTTTTTACATTCGTCGTTATTGGCATCACCAATCAATACATAGGCGCGTTGTTTATAGACCACGTGATCAACTTTTACCAAAGAAGCAAAACTGAGATCTTGCGCGTAGCGTGCGACCGATAAAGTTGTCACCGCAGATTCATAGAATTGCCCGAATTTTTGTTCAAGGCGTTCAATCACGCCCTGCGATGAATTAGCCATCTCATGCATTTCTTCAGAGTCCACCAACATCTTGGCAGCCTCACCGTGCAACATTCCCATTGTTTTCCCAATTGACTCTGATGCATTCTTGGTGTTTTCAGCGAGCTTGCGCACTTCATCCGCCACTACCGCAAAGCCACGCCCGGCTTCCCCTGCGCGAGCCGCTTCAATGGCGGCATTGAGTGCTAGCAAGTTGGTTTGATCGGCAATCGAGGTAATTAACCCAACGGCCTTATTGATTTCTGTACTGCGGGCATTCAATTGCAAGATGGCCGCATTGGCTTGATTGACTCGCTCGACAATGCCAGATAACCGCTGCACCACATCCTTCACTGACTCGCGGCTTTCCTCAGCATCGTGTTGTGTTTTCCCCGCTAGGCTTGCCAATTTCTCCATGTTATCCGTTATGGCTTTCAAGTCCTGCTGATTTGATGTCATGTTCTTCAACAGATTACTGGTGTTGAGTGATTGAACGCGCGACAACAATTGGGTGCGCATTGCCGCGATTTTTTCGCCTTCAGAAGCGGTCAGCAGAATATTTTGGTTATCCAACCCCTTTTTGAATCCACCATGCACCCCCACCGACATTGCTTTGCGATAAAAATTATTCGCCATATTGCTACGGAAGCTGGTCTCCTGTTCACGGAAGAAGGTATTGAGCTGATCCAACATATCGTTCAAATCCCAGCACAACAAACTAATTTCATCTTGCGCATCCGCTATCCCGATTACTCGTTTATTAAATTTGCCTTGTCTGATTTCTTGAATGACTTCTTTCATTTTTGCGATAGGTGCTAACCAACGTTTAACTAACACTTGCCCCCAAGCAGATGCAGCAATACAGACAGCTAGAAAAAGAAACATAGGGATATCCAGTCCATGCGCAAGAAAATCGTACAAAAAAATGGCGAGTGTCCCGACGGTAAATGACCACAGCAGTGCTGAAAGTCTAAATTGCAAGGATGAGTTCATCATAACTAAGCCCTTTTTCGGTTAACAAATCAGTCAATATCTTGCTTGAAACAACAATAGCATTTGCCGCACCGGCTTTTTTTTCGGCATCCAGCATGGCGGCATAAAGTTTAGTCACGGTTTGCACGCCACTCAGCTTGGGCTTGCGGCGCACTGATATATAACCCGTGATATTTCCAGAAGGGTCAAAGGTTGGCGTGACATTCGCAAACACCCAATAAAATCCGCCATCCTTAGACATGTTCTTCACATAAGCGAAACACTCACTCTTGTTTTGTATTTTGTCCCACAGCAGTTTGAATACCGCTCGCGGCATATCAGGATGTCGAATGATGTTGTGTTGTGAGCCCAACAACTCAGCTTCGCTATATCCCGAAAATTCGATGAATATGCGGTTGCAATAACTGATTCGACCTTTAGTGTCGGTAATCGAGACAATAAAATCCTCTTCTCGTAAAACTCGCTCTACCGTGGTCGGTGTTATCGATCTTTTCATTTAATCCTCCCTGTCAATTCTTAACCTGCCTTGTTTTTCGCACGCTTCAATGCCGAAACCATCTAGCCATAAATTAAACTAAGCAGTCACGCGTTATGTTTTGAACGCTTCGACAGATTCACGTACCGCTAAAGACTTGCTTTCCAAATCTTTAGCCAAGCTCAATAGCGATTGTGCCGAGCTAGAATTTTCTTCTGACATTTGTGATACCCGTTCGGTAGTTTTAGCGAGTTCAGTTGCTGCTGTGTTTTGCTCTTGCAGTGCACCAGCAATGTCATCAATCACACCTGACACCTCACCAAAGCTAGTTTGAATATGCATGATGGAAGTTTGCGCGGACTCTGCATCCCCTACGCCCTGCTGGGTATTTTTCACCACTTTATCCATGCCGCTCAAAGCATGTTTCGCCACCTCTGCGATTTTGGCAGACATCTGATTGATTTCATTGGTCGCCCCTCCAGTGCGTTCTGCCAACTTACGCACTTCGTCTGCTACCACGGCAAATCCCCTGCCCTGCTCTCCGGCACGTGCAGCTTCGATGGCTGCATTCAACGCTAACAAGTTAGTTTGGTCAGCAATCTCCTTGATCACTTTAACCACCTCGCTTATGCGTGTAGCATCGTCGCCCAAACGGGATACATCCGTTGAGGCTGCTTCAATTTCCTGAGCGGTGGTCAACAATCCTGCAACTGTTTTATTCACCACTTGCGCACCCTGCTCTGCGTTGCTTCGCGAATTATTAGCAATCCGCTTGGCTGTATTACCTTGATCGCTTATATGGGTCGTGGTCACGCTCAACTCTTCTATTGCTGCTGCCATACTAGATACGGCATCTGATTCATGGTTGGCATTCTGAGAAATTTGATTAGCGGAATCAGTCAGCATTTTTGCCATCTCGCTCACTTGTTCGGATTGATATTTCACTGCCGCCAACATATCTCGGAGTTTGCCCTGCATCTGATAGGCATCCGCCAACAAACTTCCAGATGCAGGCAGTTTATGCGGTTGTTGTGAAAAATCACCCTGAGCCATTTTTCTAACCACCGCCGCGACTTCTTGCGGATCACCCCCTAATCTTGCAAGCAGCCCCTTAATCAATATCCACGAAAAAAACAACAACGCAAATGCCAAAACCATATTGACGGCGGCCATGATTATTTTTCGTGATTGGATTGATTGTGCGGCAGTCTTCTCAAGCATTTCAGCATCTTGAGTGGCTATCAACACTAACTCATCAACTGCATCTCGATGCACTTGAAATTTTTCTGCCATTAGCGGTTGCAGTGCTATGGCGGCTTCTTTTTCTCCTTGCAATAACGCTGGGATATATTTTTTATCGCGAATATCAAGAAAATCCTGCCCCGCTTGGTAAACCTTGTTTACTAGCAAATCTTTGCCTTTACCCTCAGGGAGCGTCTTCAACCAAAATTCATGTCGCGCATTAAACTCTTCTCTTAATTTATTGGATTTCTCCACCATGGCTTTCAATTTATCCCCGTCAGACCAACGCATCTCTCTAGTCAATAAGTAAGCTTCAATCAGATACTCTGGCGGCGGTAAAATATCCGCAATCAAATCTTTTTGATCGGTGATATTTTTATAAATAGGGCCATTAACTTGAAGTTGGCTCAAGGTTGAGAAGGCCAGAATAATTGAAGCTAACAAAGAAGCGCAGAAAAAACCAACGAGTAATGTAAGTTGTTTGGCAACCGATAAATTATTTATCCCGTGAGCTGAAATATTTTCCATATATTTCTCCAGTCAAGTTTTAGTGCAATTTATTTGCCACGCACATCACTTAGCAATTCTTTGATATCCAAGATCAGCACGATGTCGCCTTCGCTAGACATCGTTACCCCTGCCACGCCTTTGGGACGGAAGGTATCCAACGATTTGATCACCACGTCATCATGTCCGGCAAACGAATCCGCCGACAGAATGAAGCTGTTATTACCAAACTGCATCAACACACCCACTTCCGATGTGCCGGTTTGATCCCAGCCTATCAACTGCGCCAATGGCAACACCGGCAATACTTCACCACGCACCACCATGGTGGCTCGCCCTGAAACTTGCTGTAATTGCTCTGGGGTGACTGAAAGAATTTCGCGCACCATCGACAACGGCACGGCAAAAGATTGATCGCCCAGACGCAAAATCAACACAGGCAAGATCGCCAAAGTGAGTGGCAACAAAATGGTGATGACCGTCCCTTTGCCATGCTCGGAACGAATACTGACGATGCCGTTGAGCTTTTGAATATTCGTTTTAACGACATCCATGCCCACCCCCCGACCTGACACACTGGAGATTTCATCTTTAGTGGAAAAACCGGGCAAAAATATGAGCTCCAAACATTGGGTTTCGTCCAAGGTATTGGCCATCTCGCTCGTGATTAGGCCTTTTTCAATCGCCTTATTGCGGATAACTTCAGGGCGCATGCCTTTGCCGTCATCGGCGATGGTAATGAGGATATGGTCACCTTCCTGACGCGCACTCAATTCGACCATGCTCTTTTCTGGCTTACCCGCTGCGATACGCCCTTCTATTGTTTCCACCCCGTGATCCACGGCATTTCGCACCAAATGTACCAGCGGGTCGTTAAGGTCCTCAATCATGGTTTTATCCATTTCGGTTTCCTCACCGATTAACACCAGCTCCACATCTTTGCCCAAAGACCGCGCCAGATCACGCGCCAAGCGAGGATACTTTTTGAACAATCTGCCTATCGGCTGCATACGCGTTTTCATTACAGCGTTCTGCAAATTCACCACCAACATATCCAACTGGCTGACCGCTTGATCCAGATCATGCAGGGTTTCTGCATCCGTGCGCCCCTGAATGATGTCTGAGCGCAAATGAGTCAATCGGTTTTTGGTCAAGCCAATCTCACCGGACAAATTCAACACTTGGTCAAGCCGATTGGTATCGACACGTATAGTCGATTCCTTGGCTTCTTTGACCGACACATCGCCATCTCGACGACCCACAGTGGTGCCCGGCACATCCACTGCACGCCGACCAAAAACTTCTTGAGTGGGTTTTTCTTCAGAAATAGCAGCGGCGATTTGCTCCGGATCACGCGTCGCTCCGACTTGTGCCACGATGTCCGTCCCCATCACCGCGTTGTATAACTTATCCCAGTCAACGGAATTCGCTCCGACAGCAGGCGTATTTGTTGCGCTTGATGTAGTGGCACTCGCCAATGGCTTGATCTGTTCACCAATTAACGCCGCTTTCAATGCCGCCACCATCTCAGCGGGTGCGGCAGTGGGTTGCAAGTTTTGCTGGAGCGCACCAAACATCCGACGAACTTCAGCCGTTGCGGCGAAGATCACATCCATCAGTTCGGCACTGAGCGACAATTCTCGATTGCGTAATTTATCAAAAAGATTTTCAGTGATATGACACAGCCCTACCAACTCGCCGGCATTGAGAAATCCCGCCCCACCTTTGATGGTGTGAAAGCCACGAAATATTTCATTCAACAGTTGGCTGTCTGCTGG
>CANFCA010000055.1 GCA_947445045.1 Gallionellaceae bacterium | reverse complement strand
CCATTCTTGATGCGCATAAAGACATCCGCACCTGAATCGCTAGTAGCCATTTGCATCGACGCACTCACCTGAACGTTACGCTGCCCATCATCGCCCTGATAACTCACACCTGCGGCGGTATCGACAAATGGCTGTGACTTGGTTTGAAAACCTGCGAAAAGATAATTTCCCAGCCCGTCGGTGCTGTTCGCCAAGCCAACCAACTCTTGCAACCTTCTTCCAAAATCCGCTGCGATAGTTTTGCGTTCGCTATTTCCTAGTAGACCACTGCCTGCATCAACGGCCGACGTTCTAACATCTTGTAATAATGAAACCACACCCTGCAAGCTACTATCTGCCATCGATAAAGTTTGAATCGCCGCATTACGATTCGAGGTGTATTGCGTATTCATTGCATCCGACTGACTAACATCCAACGCTCTGGAAGCTGCTATCGGATCATCCGAAGGGGTGGAAATTCGATGCCCACTCGCGATTTGTTGCTGCGTTTGCAACAGGCGAGACTGTTGCTGATTAAGTGCCGCAACGTTACTATCGAATAATGTACTGGAACTGATACGCATCACACACCTACTCTCTTAAGGACGTATCGCCAACAAGGCATCAAACATCGAATTGGCTATCTGCATCGCCTTGGCAGACGCTTGATAGGCTCGCTGGTATTGCAACAAATTCGCGGCCTCTTCATCCAAATTAACACCTGAAACTGATTGCTGAGACGCGACTGCTTTTGCCAACATATTATTTTGTGCCTGACTAGCGACTGACATCTGATGGGTAGAAGTCCCCACCTCTCCCACCAACTGGCTGTATAAACCTGACAAGCTGGTCGTGCCATTCGACATTAGATTCTGAGTTTGTAGCCCTGCCATTAATAGCGCATTTCTATTATCACCTGCTCCATTGATATTTGATGAAACATTGAACACATCGCCGGCAACAGGCGAACCGGATATTTGAACCGTCCAGCCGTTATAAGAAATACTTCCTGAAGCAGTTGGAAATGTCACACCAACGGGATTACCTGTCCCGGTACCTGTCACATTAAAGGTAGTCGGGCTGGTAAAAGTAATCGACACGGGCGATTGCAAATTCGCATTCGGCGGAGGTGGGGTATTAACCGAACCGCTACTAATGGTGGTAGAACTTAGATTGGCTGTAGCCGCAGTTGCACGCATAGGTGCTGCAGCCGCGACCTTGGTGACATCTCTGGTCAAAAGTGCGATATCGCGTGCCGCTGCCGCCGTGGGTTTGATTAGAAAACTATCTCCTGCAGCTGCCGCACCTGCTGTCAAACTAACCGTAAATCCATCTATTGTTTGTGGCAGTGTCGCACCAAGATTAGTCACTGCGTTATCAGACAAACGTAGCATCGAGTAATTGCTGCCGTCAAATTTGAGCAGGTAATCACTGGTCGTCAACGCCGACACATTGGTGATTGAGGCGGAAACCGCTGCGGTTCCAGTGTTGCTTGGGCTTTGATTGACGAGTGGCACGGCAGCATTGAGTAGATTCGCACCCAGCGCCCCATTTTGATCCTGACCCAACTGGTTTTGCTGATTAATACTTGTCGCCATCCCCAATGCCATGCGCCCTAGCGCATTACGAGCAGGCTCCAGACTTTGTTCGCGGAAATTAATATAGGCACCTAGATTGCCACCTTGCAAACTACTTTGTTGCAACGGGATTAAATTCCTACCGTTATTGAATACAACGTCAACTTTACTTGGGTCACTCGCTGATTGCACTGCCTGCAATTTCATGGCTTGCTTATCAACTACCAATGGCTGTCCGTTACCAATAAAGATGCTGACCGTACCGTCACCTTGCTGCAAAACGGTTGCATTAATTTCCTGATTTAGTTGCGTGATCAATTGGTCGCGTTGGTCAAGCAGATCATTGGGCTGCTTGCCTTGACCTGATGCAATCGCCTCTCTAATCACGCCGTTTAATCCGGCAATTTGTTGAGCATAGCTATTGACCGATTGCAAACTGCTCTCGATCTTTCCAGTCAGCCCATTGGCCATATCGGTTAATTGCTGATCTAAGCTTTGAAATTGACTGACAAGTGATTGTGTACTGCTTAAAAAAGTCTGTCTTGCGGCTGCAGACTCAGGATTATTAGCTACTGCGTTCATCGCGCTGAACACATTCTGCATGCCCGCAGACACCCCTGTAGTAGGATCTGATAACAGGTTATCTATTTGTGAGATTTCGCTGTGGTAACTACTTAAATAACTCGCTTGATTTTGTTGCTGTAAAACTTGCGTGTTCAAATATTGATCATAGATTCGTTTCACATTCGTGACATCGACACCTTGACCCAAATAACCACCACCAAAGGCATTCGCAAGCGAAGTACCCAACACGACCTGCTGCCGCGAAAATCCTGGCGTGTTTGCATTTGCAATGTTGTGTTCAGTCGTCGCCAGCCCAATCTGAGCAGCGTTCATTCCACTTAATGCCGAGGTATAAATGCCTACCATAATTTTACTTTCCTACAACTTTTTAAGAACCTAGGCTAATTATCGGCACAACTAAATAACTCTTTAGAAAAAGTTGCTGTTAGACCATAAAAACAATGAGATAAGAATCACAACCGTCACGCACCGCTTTTCAACATCCCCATTACCTTGACCAATTTTTCAGCATATTTTGGGTCAGTTGCATATCCGGCATTCTGTATGGCTTGCGCCATTCCATTCACATCATTTTTTTGTTGCAGCACATCTGCATAACGGGGATTATTACTAATCAAATTGGCATAGTCCTGAAACGCTTCCGCGTAGGATGAGTAAGCGCGGAATTTCGCAGTTTCTGCATGTGCTACCCCATTTTTGTATTCGGTGGTCATCACCTCTGCCACTTTTCCCTGCCAACTGGCATTTGCTTTGATACCAAATAAATTGTAACTATTACTGCCATCTGGCATGCGTATCTCACGCTTGCCCCAACCGCTTTCCAACGCCGCCTGACCCAATATCAACTGAGCTGGAACGCCACTTGTCTGGCTCGCCGAAACAGCAGGCGGTGACATGCGGTTTACAAAGTCCTGTTGAGATTTCTCGTTGAAAGCAGAAGGTACTGCATTAATCAAAGGCTGAGGACTAATCGCGGCACTCGCATCTCCACTCGCTTGAACACCCATGCTACGACTAAGCTGCTTGACCATGATGTCAGCCAGCCCCACCCCTCGGCTGGCCATGCTTTGCGAAAATTGTTGATCCAACATACCGGTAAACATTTTGGTTTGCTCACTGTCGAACATGCCATCCTGTGGCGTGGCATCGCGCATGCTTTTCAGCATCATGTTGAGAAAGACAGATTCAAATTGTTGGGCGGCTGCTTTAAGTGCTGTCTCAGGCGACTGCTTGGCTTGCACACGCAACTGCGCCAGCGACTGCCCATCCAGCGCCAGATTTGCCGATGCCTCTAAAGGCGCGACCATTTAGATGATTTCCAACTCGGCGCGTAACGCACCTGCTGACTTCATCGCCTGCAATATTGCCAACAAATCTTGAGGTGTTGCGCCGATTGAATTCAGTGCTTTGACGACATCACTTAACGACACACCCTTTTTAAGCTGCACCAGCCCCCCTTTATCCGCCTTGATATCAATGGTGGTTTTATCAGTCTGCACGGTTTTTCCCTTAGCCAGCGCATTGGGTTGACTCACCGCACTATCGGTATTGATGACCACGGTTAAGTTGCCGTGCGCCACCGCGCAAGGTTGCAAAGACACCGCCTGGTTCATCACCACCGATCCGGTACGGGCATTGATAATTACCTTGGCCACGCCTTGCGCCGGATTAACATCCAAATTTTCAATCTTGGAAATAAATGCCACGCGGCCACTACCAGTTGGCGCACGAACTTGTATCAATCGCCCATCCAAAGCGGATGCAATGTCTGGCTCTATTAGCCCATTGATCACTTCAACGATGCGCGCAGCGGTCGTAAAGTCCATGGTATTTAATTCCAGATTGATGAAATCACCCTGCCCCAGTATCGTTGGCACGGAACGCTCGACTGATGCACCTGAGGGCACACGGCCGACGCTTAAATGGTTGACCTGAACTGATGCTCCGCCACTAGAGGCTCCTACTCCACTCACTAACACATTGCCTTGTGCCATTGCGTAAACCAGACCATCTGCACCCTTTAATGGTGTCATTAATAACGTTCCACCGCGCAGACTCTTAGCATTACCAATCGATGAAGTGGTGACATCTATGGCCTGACCGGGCTTGGAAAAAGGCGGCAATGTCGCAGTCACCACAACTGCCGCAACATTCTTAAGTTGCAAGCCCGTTCCCTGCGGAAGATTCACCCCCATTTGCGACAGCATACTGATGACGCTTTGCACCGTAAAAGGCGTTTGGGTAGTTTGGTCACCACTACCATCCAGACCCACCACGATGCCGTAGCCAATCAACTGGTTGTCCCGCACCCCTTGAATGCTCGCCATATCTTTAATTCGCTCAGCACACGCACCAAACGAAAGCAGTACAAGAAAGGCACTCAACAGCCAGTAGAATCGTTTCATATATTTCTCCGCTTTTTTGCGCGCGATACCAACAATTAAAATGGCATGACGGATTGGAAGAATCGTCCCAAGAAACCTAACGATCTCGCATCATTGATCACTTCATTCATCGCACCGGCATTCTTGTATTCGATGTGCGCATCAGCTACTTGTGTTGACGATACCGTATTGGTACCCGAGATAGAAGTGGGTTTCACCACGCCAGAAAAACGAATGAATTCGTCACTTTGATTCAAAGCAATTTGCTCTTCACCGCTAACTAGCAAATTGCCATTTGCCAAGACTTCAATCACTGTCACGGCAATCGTTCCGGTTAAATCTTCACTGGCAGCCCCTGCACCTGTATTGGCTGTCTTACTACTACTACTGCTAGAAAGAGGGAATGCTTTAACCAAGCTGGCCAATGGCCCCGATGTCACAGTTGGCAAGTTGGCATTCATGTTGTTAGCAGTGCTTGCACCACTACTCGACTTGCGGTTTGCAGAAGTTTTTTCAACGATATTGATCGTCAATAAATCGCCGACATTTCGTGCCCGCATATCTTCAAACAATGGTCGTTCATTCACCCCTGCATGAAAAATTGCCCCATCTGATGGCGTAACAACCAACCTCTCAACTGGTTTAGCAGTCATCGGTTGATGAATGCTTGTTGGTGGTTTCATAGCACATGCAACCATGCTAAACAAACAGCCAACCAAGATTGTTTTCAATAACATTAAATTTCCTCGGGGACAGATTTTGAATAACCAGCCCACATTACATTTGCGTCAATTTTTGCAACATCTGATCAGAGGTGGTAATTGCTTTGGAGTTGATTTCATAGGCACGCTGCGTCTGGATCATATTCACCATTTCTTCCACCACATTGACGTTGGAAGTTTCAACATAATTTTGATTCAACAACCCGCTTCCATTACTTCCTGGAACATTGGTACTTGGCGTACCTGATGAAGCGGTTTCCTGATACAGATTTTCGCCAAGACTTTGCAAACCAGCAGGATTAATGAAGGTCGCGATTTGCAAACTACCGACTTGTACAGGAGCCGACACTCCGGCCTGAGTCACAGAAACCAAACCATCCCTACCGATACTGACGTTGATTGCATTGGCAGGAATAGTGAGTGCGGGTTGAATAGGGAAACCACTGGATGTCACCAACTGCCCCTGACTATCCATTTGAAACGAACCATCTCGACTATAGCCAGTGGTTCCGTCCGGCATCAACACTTGAAAGAATCCTGCGCCTTGAATCGCCACATCCAATTGATTGCCTGTTTGCTGCAAATTACCTTGTGAATGGATACGCTCTGCCGCGACGGGTCGCACGCCCGTACCAATCTGTAAACCAGAAGGAATCTGGGTTTGCTGTGAAGACTGCGCACCGGGTTGTCGTATGGTTTGATACAACAAATCCTCAAATACTGCACGTGAACGTTTGAATCCATTAGTACTCACGTTGGCCAAATTATTGGACACCACATCCATCTGAGTTTGCTGTGCATCCAAGCCAGTTTTGGCTATCCATAAAGAACGTATCATGTTTTATCCCTTAATTTATGACGACTAACCGCCCAGACTCATTATCGAGGTCGCATGCTGGGCATTCGCATCTGCACTTTGCAACATCTTCATCTGCATATCGAATTTACGCGCCAGTGAAATCATATTCACCATCGCCTCTACGGTATTCACATTGCTTCCTTCCAGATTCCCCGATACCACTTGCGTGGTCGCATCTGCTGTTGCCGTTGAACCATCTTTCAGGCGAAATAGCCCATCTCCACCGCGCTCTAATTGATTGGCAGGTGGGTTGACCAATTTCAGTCGTCCCACCACCACGACAGAGGTCGCGCTTCCGCCACTCGGCACGGTTGAAATCGTGCCGTCCTTGGCAATCGAGATTTGAGTGTCAGGTGGAATGCTGATCGGACCTGCATCCCCAACCACATTCATCCCACTCCGAGTTTGCACGACACCATTCGAAGTAATCTGAAAGCTACCATTGCGGGTGTAGGCTTCTTTACCATCTGCACCTTGCACCGCAATCCAACCTTGTCCTTGCACAGCCACATCCAGCGCTCGACCAGTTTGCTGTAGTGTGCCGGAGGAAAAATCTGCTCCGGCTGTCGAATCAACCACGAATGTTCGAGTTGGAAGTCCGTCACCCACCAAAGGCACAGCACGGAAAGTATTCAGGGCGGCACGAAAACCAGGAGTGCTGGCATTCGCCAAATTCTCTGACACGGTCGCCTGCTGCTCCAGAACATGCGATGCGCCTGTCATTGCGGTATAGATTAGTCTGTCCATTCCTTATCACCTTTGAAGTGCGTCAGCATGATGCCGCTGTTGTGGTGTCATGCCACCACACTCCAAAAAAATTAGCGTAAGTTCACTAACGT
>CANFCA010000054.1 GCA_947445045.1 Gallionellaceae bacterium | reverse complement strand
GGTCATAATCATTAACTGCTAATCAATCTCCCTCAAACTCGCACAGCGCAAATACTTTGTGGCCGTGTTTCTCCAACCGCGCACGGCCGCCGATGTCGGGCAGGTCGATGATGAAGCAGCATTCAACAATCTTGCCGCCCATCTTTTCGATCAACACACAGGCGGCTTCTGCCGTGCCGCCGGTGGCGATGAGGTCGTCCACCAACAAAACCTTCTCACCTTTTGAAATCGCGTCAGTGTGGATCTCGATGCGGTCGGTGCCGTATTCCAATGCGTAGTCGTGACCAATGGTTTCAGCGGGCAGTTTGCCTTTTTTGCGGATGGGCACAAAGCCTTTTCCTAGTGAGTAAGCCAGTGCTGCGCCGAAGATGAAACCGCGCGCTTCGATTCCCGCGATCTTGTCTATCTTCGTGTCGGCATAACGCTGCGCCAGCTCATCTATCGTGGCGCGAAACCCCACTGGGTCTTTAAGCAAGGTGGTGATGTCACGGAACTGGATGCCCTGTTTAGGGTAATGGGGGACGGTACGAATTTTTGATTTGATGGGCATGGTACTTCCTTATTAAATTTGCAAAACCTATTGTCCACGAAAGACACGAAAATACACGAACAAAGCAAAAAACATGAATCAAAAATCAATCTGGATAAGTAAGCAAAACGTTCGGGGGGTTATTTCGTGCTTTTCGTGTCATTCGTGGAAAATGTTTTTGAATTATTTTTCAACTACGTTTTTTTATATTCAACAAACTTTTGCTTCACGTCATACATCTGTTGCGAGGTGAGAATGTGCGGCTCGCCTGCTTGCAATGTGCGCCAATAAATCTCGCACAAAAATTCGACTTCGATGGCGACTGCCAGCGCGTCATCCAAATCTGTACCCAATGCGATCATGCCATGATTGCCCAGCAGACATGCCTTACGGCTTTGAAGTGCTTCGAGTACATGGTCGGATAACTCCTGTTCACCGAAAACGCTGTAGGGCGTGCAGCGGATGGTATCGCCGCCTGCCATGGCGATCATGTAATGCACGGCGGGTACATCTTTACGCAGACAGGCGATGGTGGTGGCGAAGGTGGAATGGGTGTGGATGACCGCACCGATTTCGGGACGCGCAGCGAGGATGTCGCGGTGGAAACGCCACTCGCTGGAAGGCTTGCCACCTTGCAGTATGTTGTCTTGCAAGTCCATGCGTACCATGCTCTCTGGTGTCATCTCTGACACTTGCAATGCGGAAGGTGTGATGAGCATGGCTGCACCCTCGCGCACTGAGGCGTTACCCGATGAACCACGATTCAAGCCGAGCTCGATTAGACGGCGCGAAGTAATTAGGAGTGCTGTGCGTAGTTGTTGTTCGTTCATTATTACCCCTTAACTTCTACCCCCACCCTAACCCTCCCCCTGCATGGGCGAGGGGATATATTCCTTCCTCCTTTTTAGGGGGAAGGTTAGGGTGGGGGTGTATCTAATTTCTTCCTTAAAGCATTCTTCCCGCCACCGCTTGCAACTTCTGTTTCATCGCTGCATCGCGCGCTTCTGGCGCGGTGATGAGGGCATATTGCAAGACGCTACGGCAACCGCATTCACACGCCTTGGCATCAGACCCAATGCGTGGCACGGCATGTTTCACCAGTGTCTTAGCTTTGTCGGCATTGGCTAGTAACACTTTGATGATCTGCTCAACGGTGACGTGGTCGTGGTCAGGATGCCAGCAGTCGTAGTCGGTGACCATCGCCACGGTGGCGTAGCACAGCTCGGCTTCACGGGCGAGTTTGGCTTCGGGCATGTTGGTCATGCCGATCACGTCGCAGCCCCAACTGCGATACAGCTCGGATTCGGCAAGGCTGCTGAACTGCGGTCCTTCCATGACCAGATAGGTGCCGCCACGCAACGCGGCGATACCTGCTTCTTTCGCCGCCGCTTCAATGTGATCGCCTAAGCGTTTGCAAACTGGATGTGCCATCGAGACATGCGCCACAAGTCCCGTGCCAAAAAAAGATTTGTCTCGCGCAAAAGTGCGGTCGATGAATTGATCGACGATGACGAAAGTGCCGGGTGTGAGGTGTTCGCGCAGCGAACCCACCGCACTGACCGAGATAACTTCCTTCACGCCCACGCGCTTGAGCACGTCGATGTTGGCGCGGAAGTTGATTTCGGATGGAGGAATCTTGTGTCCTCTGCCGTGACGCGGCAAAAAAACGAGCTGCACTCCGTTGAGTTCACCAAACAATAATTCGTCTGAAGGCGCACCAAACGACGACTCGACCTTTTTCCAACGTTTATTCTCCAACCCGGCAATGTCATACACGCCGCTGCCGCCAATGATGCCGATGCTTGCCTGTGCCATGCTGCTTCCCTATGCTTGAAACGATATGTGATTGGAACAGGAATGACAATTTTGCTCAAGGCTATTCCCGATAGTCTTCGTGTGACTTTTATCACAGACAGCACCTTGCAACTCGCTTAACCTAGCGTCCTCAATTACTTATTTAGGAGTTCATTATGAATTGCAATTCAGGAACAATAGATCGTGCAGTACGCGTCATCGCAGGCTTGGCGTTAATCGCGCTTGCCGCCACCGGAACGATTGGCGTTTGGGGTTATATTGGCGTTGTAGCATTACTGACTGGTGTATTCGGATTTTGCCCGGCTTATGCCATCTTTGGCATGAATACCTGCGGCATCAAAAAATAATCATTTTTCGAACATCATTGATTTAGCCCGATAGCCGCTATCGGGCATTTTTTTGGCGTGCAAAACTTACACACTGCCAATGGTGTGGATGTAAAACAAGCGCAAAGCATAAGTAACCAAAGTGCAGTGCATTGTTGCTTGATGTGCATGAAATTGGAGGGCTTTCTGAAATTCATGCGCCGAATGCAACGTCCATTCCACTGGGAGAAATAAGCACGCACCTCAATGAAATTTCCGCTTACAAGGACAAGCCTATTGCGGTGATATGCCGCTCTGGATGACGTTCTGCATAAGCAGTTCAACTATTGCTAGAGGCAAGTTATAGCCAAGTCAGCAATGTGAATGCGGAGTGACGGCTTGGGAAAATGAGGGGATTTCGGTGATTCGGAAGTATTAATTTTCAACTACGTTTTGTGATGAAACTCACTGAGCTTTTTAACGAATTATCCAACATTTGAGAGGGGTAAAGCATGGCACGAATCGTAATTTTAGGAGCCGGCATTGCAGGACATACTGCCGCCAGACATTTAAGTAAATTATTAGATAAACAGCACGAGGTCGTGGTGGTTTCTCCCAACGCAAAATGGAATTGGATTCCTTCCAACATCTGGGTCGGCGTAGGGCAGATGAAAGAGGAGCAAGTGACGTTTGATCTTGCCGAGGTTTATAACAAAACGTCCATTCAATTTCGGCAGGCCAAAGCACTATCAATTAACCCGGAAGGCCATGCCAACGATACGACTCCGTTCGTTACAGTGGAATACACGCATCCCGGCAAAGCGGGTATGCAAGAAAACATTACTTACGATTACTTGATCAATGCCACCGGTCCAAAATTGAATTTCGGCGCGACCGAAGGACTGGGGCCTGAGCATGGTCATACCGTATCCGTGTGTACCGCCAGCCACGCACTGGAAGCGAATGAAAAATTGCAAGAGATTATTGATGATCTGCGCAAAGGACAGCGTCGCACCATTGTCATCGGCACGGGTCACGGCATGTGTACCTGCCAGGGAGCGGCCTTTGAATATATCTACAACGTCGATCACACCTTGCGAGAGGCCGGGGTGCGCGACAAAGCGCGTATCGTCTGGCTCAGTAACGAGTACGAGTTGGGCGATTTCGGCATGGGCGGTGTACATATCAAGCGCGGCGGTTATATTACCAACGGCAAGACCTTCGCCGAATCGCTGATGGTCGAGCGCGGCATCGAGTGGATCACGCGCGCACATGTGAAAAAAGTCGAGGCCGGAAAAATTCATTACGAAACTTTGGATGGCACATTCCACGAACAGGAATTCGACTTCTCCATGCTAATCCCGCCTTTCGCGGGTGTGGGCTTGAAGGCATTTAACCAAGCGGGTGAAGACATCAGCAGTCAGATATTCGCGCCCAACGGCTTTATGAAAGTGGATGCCGATTACACCGCTCGCCCTTACATGGAATGGAGCGCAAAGGATTGGCCACGAACATATCAAACGCCAAGTTTCCGCAACATGTTTGCCGTAGGTATCGCCTTCGCGCCGCCGCACATGATTAGCAAGCCGATGCAAAGTACCAATGGCACGCCTATCAACCCGACCGCGCCTCGAACCGGCATGCCGTCTGCGGCAATGGCAATGGCTGTCGCCAAGAGCATTTGCGACATGATCAACGGCGCGGATAAACCCACGCACACGGCTTCTATGGCGGAAATGGGTGCGGCCTGCGTGGCATCGACCGGATCGCACATTTTCAAAGGCACTGCGGCCACCATGACAGTATTCCCAGTGGTGCCTGACTTTGAGAAATATCCCGAATATGGCCGCGACCTGGATCTGACTTTTGGTGAGATTGGTTTGGCCGGTCACTGGGTGAAGTACCTGCTGCACCACGCTTTCATCTATCAAGCGAAGATGAAACCAGGTTGGGCAATATTGCCGGATTGAATCCATAAAAATTTTAGGAGCACGACATGTCAGGAAAAGAAACCAACAGAGAACCTTACCAACAGGCTTATTACCCGCCTGCACCAACTGGCTTCACGCGTTACATGCGGACATCCCTGCCCTGGCAAGTGGTACGCTTCATCGTGATTAATTTGAAGATATTGAAGCTGATGTCGAAGTCGCATCACTAGCCGCACCGATTATTTCAGACGCGCCACGGGACAGGGTAACTCTCGACTGCCCTGTGATGCTCAGAGTGCCATTTGCGGTGCGTTGAGGCACAAAACACTTGAATCAAATGCGGGTCGTAAAGCTTATAATCCGGCACTGTTTATCAGCGAATCCGTTCGCATTTAAGTAGTGACTTAGCATGGGATTATCGTGCTTAGATCAATACTTAGTTGTTTCATCAAAGCTTATCGAAATGTGAACGAATTCTTGTGCTTCGACATAACCAGCGACTTGCCCGCTTGCGGGCTTAGTCGAATGGCTAGTGGTTTTATCAGGCTCAGCACGAACGGTTATCAATTCCAATTCGTGCCGGATCAATAGTTGATCGAGATGGGGGCTTATAATCCCAAAATGAAAAATTCCACTCACGTTGATCTCCAAGTTACCGGCATGCACTGTGCCTCGTGTTCGGCGCGCTTGGAAAAAGTATTGAATCAATTACCCGAAGTGGCGGCCACGGTGAACATCGCCACCGAGAAGACACACATTGCCTACAACCCCCATAACACGGCACTTTCAGACCTGATAACAGCCATACAGGGCGCGGGGTTTGACGCACATCCGTTACGCGATTTCGCCGCCGAAAAACTGGCTCGCGAAAAAATATTACGTCACGAACAGATGCAATTTTTTATTTCAGCCGCACTCACTTTGCCGCTGCTGCTGGAAATGCTGCTGATGCTGTTCGGCATCCACCTCATGTTGCCTGTTTGGCTGCAATTTGCTCTCGCAACTCCGGTGCAATTTTGGATAGGCAGCCGCTTCTATTCCGGTGCGTGGAGCAGCCTGCGCGGCGGCGGTGCAAACATGGATGTGCTGGTGGCATTGGGCACCAGTGCGGCGTATTTATTCAGTTGTACAGTATGGCTACTCAGTCTCGATCAGCCCTTGTATTTTGAAACCAGTGCCACCCTCATCACACTGGTGCTACTCGGCAAACTGCTGGAAGCGCGCGCCAAAGGCAAAGCCTCCAGCGCCTTGGAAGCATTGCTCAACCTGCAACCCAAAACCGCGCAAGTCGAGCGCGACGGGGTGATGCAAACTTTACCTATCGAACAACTACAAGTCGATGATGTGTTCTTGGTTCGCCCTGGTGAAAGCGTGCCTGTCGATGGTGTGGTGATTGAAGGCATATCTAGTGTGAACGAGGCGATGCTCACCGGCGAAAGCGTGGCGCAAAGCAAACAGTCGAATGACAAAGTGTATGCGGCAACCCTCAATCAAAGTGGACTTCTGAAATGTCGCGCGCTAGCGGTGGGTTCGCACACCCAACTGGCCGCCATCATTCGCTTGGTAGAACAAGCGCAAGGCTCGAAAGCCGAGATACAAAAACTCGCCGATAAAATCTCCGCGATATTTGTGCCCGTGGTGTTGCTCATTGCATTGGCAACTTTTGCGGCGTGGTATCTAATGGGGCACGACTTCACTATCGCATTGATCAACGCTGTTGCGGTGTTGGTTATCGCCTGTCCTTGCGCATTGGGGTTGGCCACGCCCACCGCGTTGGTGGTATCAACCGGACGTGCCGCGCAGGCCGGTATACTGGTCAAAGATGCTGCGTCGCTGGAACGCGCGCACAGCCTGTCCGTTTTAGTCGTGGACAAAACCGGCACAATCACCGCTGGAAAACCCACTGTGACTCACGTACTGCCTGCACCGGGAATCACCGCTAACGAATTGCTGACGACATCTGCAACACTCACGCAAGGCTCGACGCATCCTTTGTCACTAGCACTCTTCGAACATACGAAAAAATTGCAAAACGTGACTAATCAAACCGCCATAATCAGCGAGATAGCGGGTAGCGGTTTAAGCGGAGCTATCGATGGCAAACAGTATTTGTTAGTCTCCCCTATTTACGCCAGGCAACAAAGCATTGCTATCGACGATGCGCAAATTCTAACCTTGCAACAACAAGGCAAAACAGTAATGGTCTTTGCGTGCAATGGGCGACTGTTAGGCTATATCGCCAGTCAAGATCAACTGAGGGTCGGCAGTCGTGAGGCCGTTGCAAAATTACAAATCATGGGCATACGCGTGGTAATGTTGAGCGGTGATAACGCGGCTGCGACTCAGGCTATTGCGCAGCAAGTTGGCATTACGGAATTTATTGCCG
>CANFCA010000053.1 GCA_947445045.1 Gallionellaceae bacterium | reverse complement strand
GCAAGGACGGCAAGATTACCGTGCTCAAGGACAAGCTGGCACTCAAGGCAGGTGAAGTGATCGATGCCGCAGTGATGAGCCGCCGCGCATTGCGCCAGTTTTACGCCGAGCAGATCGCAGCAGCGAAGAAGGAAGACGTGCTGCTGTCGCTGCACCTCAAGGCTACGATGATGAAGGTGTCCGACCCCATTATGTTCGGCCATGCCGTCTCCGTGTTCTTCAAAAATGCGATCGACAATCACGGCGTGCTGCTCAAGGAAATGAAGGTCAACCTCAACAACGGCTTTGGCGACATGGAGGCTAAGGTGTTTGCGTTGCCAGAGAACAAGCGCGCTGCCATCGTGTCCGACATTGCCGACTGCTTCCGCAACCAAGCACCGCTTGCGATGGTGAATTCTGACAAAGGCATCACCAATTTGCACGTGCCCTCCGACGTGATCATCGATGCGTCCATGCCGCCGATGATTCGCGATGGCGGCAAAATGTGGGGTGCCGACGGCAATGCCTACGATACGCTGGCAATGATTCCAGACCGCTGCTACGCGGGCGTGTATGTCGCTACCGTGGAAGATTGCAAGCAGAACGGATCGCTCGATCCCGCTACCATGGGTTCTGTGCCGAACGTCGGTCTGATGGCGCAACAGGCTGAGGAATACGGCTCGCACGATAAGACCTTCGAGGTCACTGGCGATGGTGTAGTGCGCATCGTGGATAGCATGGGCAAAGTGTTGCTGGAGCAGCCTGTCGAACAAGGCGACATTTTCCGCGCATGCCAAGCTAAGGATGCGCCCATTCAAGATTGGGTAAAACTCGCCGTCGCGCGCGCGCGTTTGAGCAACACACCCGCCATCTTCTGGCTGGATAAAAATCGCGCGCACGATGCGCAAATCATCACCAAGGTTGAGAAGTACCTCAAGCAGCACGACACTAGCGGGTTGGATATCAAGATCATGGAACCAGCGGATGCATGTCGCGCAACATTGGCACGCATTCGACAAGGCCAGGACACTATCTCCGTCACCGGCAACGTGCTGCGCGATTACCTCACTGACCTGTTCCCGATACTGGAACTCAACACCAGCGCCAAGATGCTGTCCATCGTTCCGCTGATGAATGGCGGCGGATTGTTTGAAACTGGCGCGGGCGGCTCCGCACCTAAGCATGTGCAGCAATTCCAGCAGGAGAACTACCTACGCTGGGACTCATTGGGTGAGTTTTTGGCTCTGGGCGTTTCGCTGGAACATTTGGCGCAAAAATTCGATAACGCCAAGGCGCAAGTGCTGGCGGACACACTGGATCAAGCAAACGGAAAGATACTCGACAACAACCGTTCACCCGCGCGCAAGGTAGG
This sequence comes from Gallionellaceae bacterium, assembly GCA_947445045.1. GTDB lineage: Bacteria > Pseudomonadota > Gammaproteobacteria > Burkholderiales > Gallionellaceae > Gallionella. The sequence goes on along the minus strand of CANFCA010000053.1, from coordinate 5,633 downwards.
TGAAATCGACAACCGTGGCAGCCATTTCTATCTCGCCTTGTACTGGGCTCAAGCACTCGCCGCACAGGATAAAGACAAAGAAATACAGGCGCGTTTCGCACCGCTAGCCAAGTCACTCGCGGACAACGAAGCAAAAATCAATACCGAGCTGATCGCGGCACAAGGCAAGCCAGTGGAGATGGGCGGGTATTACCATCTGAACTTCGACAAGGCATCAAAAGCAATGCGACCCAGCGAAACATTTAACGCAGCTTTGAGTGCCATTTGAGCAAATCTAGTGGCTACGTTGAAGCCACTCACGTCATAATTCCAGCGTTCGCTTGCGAGAATTGCCTCGACCATCGCTTGATGGAGGACAAGAAAAATAGCTTGCTCTGTATTTTCGGCCAAACTGTTTTTAAACTCGCCTAACTGGGATGCAGGAAACAAAAAAGCCCAAAACTTTCGTGTTGGGCTTTTTTTACAACTCAAAAACCAATTAAGGCGCTTGGATGTTTGAAGCTTGCTTACCTTTAGGACCTTGAACAACTTCGAAAGTCACTTTCTGACCTTCTTTGAGTGATTTAAAACCGCTCATATTGATTGCTGAAAAGTGTGCAAATAAATCTTCGCTGCCATCATCTGGAGTGATGAAACCAAAACCTTTTGCGTCGTTAAACCATTTAACTGTACCAGTTGCCATGTGATTACTTCCTTACTAAAAAAACGGAGAAAACCCCCGCGAAACTGTTTGAATCTAAGACCGCACACGGCAAAACCAGTACTGCAGAAACTTTGAATCAAACGCCAGTTCACTTTTTACCTTAGATAACTTCACAACGTCAAGGGATTTATACATTTTTTTGCTTTGCCCTTGAAAAAGCCGCGCGTATCATCAACTATAGAGCCATGAAATTAACAGTAAGCACATTCGGTTATGCCCACTAAAAGCAGCACGGTACTTGCGCCAGAACGAGCCAAAACAAAGCCGCCGAAAATGTTCAAGGTGCTTTTGTTTAATGACGATTACACAACCATGGAATTTGTCATTGAGGTGTTGATGCGGTTTTTTAGTTTTAATCTTGAACGTGCGCAGCAAATCATGCTCAAAGTACATACTGAAGGGTCGGCAGTTTGCGGGGTGTATTCGCGCGATGTGGCAGAAAGTAAAATAAATCAGGTTGCAGAGTTTGCAAAACAACACGGGCATCCGCTACGATGTGGCATGGAGGAAATTTGAAATGATTGCTCAAGAATTAGAAGTAAGTCTGCATTTGGCATTTGTTGAAGCGAGACAAAAACGCCACGAGTTCATCACGGTTGAGCATTTGCTGCTCACCATGCTGGACAACGCTTCCGCAGCACAAGTGTTACGTGCTTGCGGTGCGAACATCGACGAACTACGCGTAGTCGTGACGAATTTCATCACCGAAAACACGCCTGTCATTCCAGGTGGCAACGAAGTCGATACACAACCTACAGTGGGCTTTCAGCGTGTAATTCAGCGAGCAATTTTGCATGTTCAATCCAGCAATAAAAAGGAAGTAGTCGGCGCAAACATTTTGGTCGCACTGTTCGGCGAGAAAGATTCACACGCAGTTTATTTCCTCACACAGCGCAATATCAGCCGCTTGGATGTGGTGAATTACATCTCACACGGCATCGACAAGGCACAAAGCGATACGCCAACCAAACCTCAGCAGGAAGCTGAAGCCGAGCAAGACCCCAATGCAGGCAGCGCATTAAAGAGCTACGCGCAAGACTTGAATGCACAAGCCGTTGCAGGAAAAATCGACCCGCTGATTGGTCGTGATATCGAGCTGGAACGTGTCATTCAAACCTTGTGTCGTCGTCGCAAAAACAATCCGTTGCTGGTAGGTGAAGCAGGTGTCGGCAAGACTGCGATTGCAGAAGGTTTGGCACGTCGTATCGTGGAAAAAGATGTGCCGGAAATTCTTCAGGATGCGCATGTTTACTCGTTGGATATGGGCGCATTATTGGCGGGGACAAAATATCGCGGCGATTTTGAGCAACGCCTCAAAGCTGTGTTGAAGGAACTCAGCGATGCGCCTCACGCGATTTTATTCATCGACGAAATACACACTATGATCGGTGCAGGAGCAGCATCGGGTGGCACGATGGACGCGTCCAATCTGCTCAAGCCTGCTCTCTCAAACGGCACGCTCAAATGTATTGGTGCGACCACTTATCAAGAGTATCGCGGTATCTTTGAAAAGGATCACGCGCTGTCACGCCGCTTCCAAAAAGTGGATGTGCCTGAGCCTTCGGTTGAACAAACCATCGCCATTTTGAAAGGGCTGAAAACCCGTTTTGAGGAACATCACGGTGTTAAATTCAGCGCTCAGGCAATCACCTGTGCAGCCGAACTTTCTGCGCGCTTCATCAATGATAGGCATCTGCCCGATAAGGCGATAGATGTGTTGGACGAAGCAGGAGCAGCGCAACGCATACTGCCCAAATCGAAACAGAAAAAAGTCATCGGTAAGCACGAGATCGAAGAAATTATTTCCAAGATAGCGCGTATTCCACCCCGCACGGTTTCGAGTGATGACCGCAACACCTTGAAGACGCTGGATCGTGATTTGAAAGCCACCGTATTTGGCCAGGACAAAGCTATCGACACCCTGGCTCGCGCCATCAAAATGTCGCGCAGCGGTTTGGGTAATCCACAAAAACCAATTGGCAGCTTCTTATTTTCCGGTCCAACGGGTGTAGGCAAAACCGAAGTGGCACGCCAACTCGCCTACGTAATGGGCATGCCACTGCATCGCTTCGACATGTCTGAATATATGGAACGCCATGCCGTATCACGCTTGATTGGCGCGCCTCCCGGCTATGTGGGCTTTGACCAAGGCGGGCTGCTCACCGAAATGATTAGCAAGCAACCGCACGCAGTTTTGTTGCTTGATGAAATCGAAAAAGCCCACCCCGACATTTTCAACATCCTGCTACAAGTGATGGATCACGGCACGCTCACCGACAACAACGGACGCAAAGCCGACTTCCGCAACGTAGTGATTATTATGACTACCAATGCAGGCGCAGAAGCCCTCAACAAAACGCAAATCGGCTTCACCAATACCAAAGCCGCAGGCGACGAAATGGCCGACATCAAACGCCTATTCACACCAGAATTCCGCAACCGTTTGGATGCCACCATCTCCTTCGCCTCACTGGATAAAGAAGTCATCCTACGCGTGGTCGATAAATTCCTAATGCAACTTGAAGAACAACTGCACGAGAAAAAAGTAGAAGTGGTATTCACCGATGCACTCAAAGAACACCTAGCCGAAAACGGCTTTGACCCGCTAATGGGCGCACGCCCCATGGCGCGCTTGATACAAGACACCATCCGCTCCGCGCTGGCGGATGAATTGCTGTTTGGTAAATTGGCGAACGGCGGCAAGGTTACCGTGGATGTAAAAGATGACAAGGTGGGGTTGGAGTTTGAGGAAGAAGAAATTACGGTTTAACTTCATAATCTAATCTTACTAAAATCAAAAATTGGGGGGGTAGCCATCAACACTACCGAATGCGCAGACTGCGGCACTTTAATTATTATCAATGGCGACGCTCTGGATCATCGCACCCCTTGCGATAGTTGTGGTGGCATCAAGCGCATCCACAAAGTTTCAATCTCAGGAAACTTGATGATGCGAGGTGGCATTGGCTTAAAAGCAAAACGCATTAGTGAAAAACGACCTTTCATTGAAAGTCGTACTATCCCAAATTATTCCCACAACAAAAATAAATTTGTCGATTTGCTGCGAGTAATTAACCGAGATAGTAATCTGTACTTTGAGCAAGTCACTGACTACGAATCTGGCGAAATTATCCATAAATGCGAAGAGCCTTTATCGCAACATCAAGGACACGGTTCAGCAAAGCGGTTGAAGCCAGCGTAGGCATTACGCGGAACTCCTGTCGGATAACGCTACTCTCATCCGACCTACGAAACCACGAAACCTAATGCAGCCTTCAATCCAATATCGCGGGCGATTCGCTCCTTCCCCTACCGGTTCATTGCACTTCGGCTCACTCGTTGCTGCCGTGGGTAGTTATCTCGACGCGAAGCATCATCACGGCACGTGGCTAGTGCGCATGGAAGACCTCGATACACCGCGCTGTTTGGCAGGGGCGGCGGACAACATTCTGCGCACACTGGCGGCGTTTGGATTGCATAGCGATGAGCCTGTGCTTTATCAAAGCCAGCGCACGGCGGCTTATGAAGCGGCGTTGCATCAACTACAAACCAACGGCGCGGTGTATCCGTGTTGCTGCACGCGCAAGGAGATTGCGGATTCGGCGTTGCATGGGATTGATGGACAGATATATCTGGGTACTTGTCGTAATGGCATTCCTGAAGGGCGAGAAGGACGAGCTTGGCGGGTAAACACCAATTTTAATTTACTCCGTCATTCCCGCGAAAGCGGGAATCCAGCAATTCAAAATGCCTTTTTTTCAAACCCACTGGATTCCCGCTTTCGCGGGATAACCCGCGACTTGTCCGCTTGCGGGCTTAGTCGAATGGCTAATAGTCCCATCAATGACGAGACTCATAATACAGTTGGTGTAATTTCATTTGAAGATGCTCTGCAAGGTCACATCACTCAACACCTCGAAAATGAAATCGGAGATTTCGTCGTCAAACGTGCCGATGGTTTATTCGCCTATCAGCTTGCAGTGGTTGTAGATGATGCGTTCCAAGGCATTACACACATTGTGCGTGGCGCAGATTTATTGCACTCCACACCGCGCCAAATTTACTTGCAGCAACTTCTTGACTTACCTACTCCGCACTACATGCACCTACCCATTGTGGTGAATGCACGGTGTGAAAAATTAAGTAAAAAAACGCTTGCTCAAGCTATCGGCACAGACCATGTTGTTACTACGTTAGTTAGCGTATTGGAGTTTTTACAGCAGCAACCGCCAGTTGAATTACGCGATGGCAACGTAAAAGAAGTATTGAATTGGGCAGTGGGAAATTGGCGACTGGGGCAACTAAAAAATGAGCTACAAATTGCTGCTTGATTTTGTAGGAGCGTGCCCTGCACGCGATAAGCTCGCGTGCAGGGCACGCTCCTACGGTGATTTAGAGCTTTAAGCTACTGCCAACCTACGCACCACATCTGAAATACGTTGCGCAGATTGCTCTACCAACTGCTTGTCCTCACCTTCCACCATCACACGCAACAATGGCTCAGTACCTGACGGACGCAATAGTACGCGACCTTTACCATTCAACACTTGTTCTGCATCGGACACAGCCGATTTAACTTGGTCGTGACCAAGGCAATCCACGCCTTTGGCAACGCGCACATTGATGAGTACTTGCGGATACATCTGCAAACCACTCGCAGCTTGCGCAAGGGTTTGCAGATTAGCTCGTAAGGCATACAACACTTGCAACGCAGACACGATGCCGTCACCCGTGCTGTGTTTATCCAGACAGATGATATGTCCAGAATTCTCACCACCGAGTTGCCAATTATGTTGCTGCAATAAATCCATCACATAACGATCGCCCACTTTGGCGCGCATGAATGGAATGCTCAGTTTTTTCATCGCATGTTCAAACGCCAAGTTGGTCATCAGCGTGCCGACTACACCGCCATGCAGTTTGCCCAGTG
>CANFCA010000052.1 GCA_947445045.1 Gallionellaceae bacterium | reverse complement strand
GCTGGCGTGGAAGGCACGCGCTACATGTATCACGAGCCATGCCACACACCAATGAAAACGTATAAGTCTATGGACGTAGTGCAAACGTTAATGAACACAGAGGTGAAACTAAACGAACGCTGCTGCGGCGAGTCCGGTACGTTTGGTGTGGCGACACCACAAATAGCCACACAGGTACGCTTCCGTAAAGAAGCTGAAATGAAAACAGGTGCAGATGCGCTGCGTGCCGATGGATTTACGGGTGAGATTAAAGTGCTGACCTCTTGTCCGGCTTGCCAACAAGGATTAAGTCGCTACAACGACGATGCTGGCACAACCACCGATTACATCGTGGTTGAAATGGCCAAGCATTTGTTGGGCAAAGATTGGCTGCCTGATTATGTCACTAAGGCAAATAACGGCGGGATTGAGCGGGTGTTGCTGTGAGTGAAAAACAAACCCACCCCAACCCTCCCTTATCAGGGAGGGAGGCAACCGCTCCTCCCCTGACAAGTGGAGGCTGGGAGGGGTTTTGCGAACTATGCAACCAAGACGGCGGTGAAGTCATTTTTCGCAATGATTTTTTGCGTGTAGTTTTAGTTGATGATGCCGCGTATCCTGGCTTTTGTCGGGTGATTTGCAACGCACATGTTGCCGAGATGACTGACCTGGAGATACCCCAACGCAGTGCGATGATGATGACCGTATGCAAAGTTGAGCAAGCATTACGTGAGGTATTGCAGCCTGACAAAATCAATCTCGCTAGTTTAGGCAATATGACACCACACTTGCACTGGCATGTCATTCCCCGCTTTAAGCATGACAAGCATTTTCCGCAACCGATATGGGGCGTGGCGCAACGCGAGGGAAAGTCTTCGCTCCCGCTTGACTGGCATACGCGTCTCATCAAAAATATCGCTACTCAATTGAGTGCAACCGCCACACCAGCTTAACGATGAGCTTAAAACTGCCATTAGATCCAACTGATGACCTCGCCAACCCCGCGTTCAAAAACGCGGCGAGCTGCACGCTTTGGATCAGGCAATTACAACTGACGAATTTACAAATTGCGCATCAACAATTGCTTGCACAGGTGGACGAACTGAATCGTTATCCGATGCGCAACATCGAGCGACTCAATACCTTGGAAGCGTTGCGCGAAACAGTCGATTACGTGCAAAGCAGTTACGCCACTAAACTGATCGCCAAACCGTTGCCATTTAACCAGAGCGAATTATTAGTATTCTCTGGCATCGTGATGCTTTGGCAAGGCATGTCATTAGGCTATCAACGCTGCCTGCAAAGCCATCTATCCGGCGACCTTGAGATGATTCAACACGCCGCTTTATTGTGTCAGCGTTGTATGTTGTACGGGGGTCTCGCCATCTTTGAACACTTGCGCGCGGGTTACAAATTCGACGGCATGATGTGGCAACAGCTGCATAAACTGTATGAATTTTCTGAAGTAGAAGACCTCGCATTAAAAGAAGTCGCCGACCCGTTGCTAGGCGTACATCCGCCTAGCAGCTGCCACCGCATCTATGTAAAAACCTTGTTGGCTTGTTATGCGCGCCCCTCCGAACTGAGCCGCACACAATTACAAATTTTAGATAACTGGCTTTCGGAATGGTGCAAAGACATTGCTATCGAGCCGAGCTACGTCAACAGCAAAACCAAAGCACTCGCCATCGACTTATCCAGCAGTTATGGTTTATGTGCAATCAATCGCATCACTCATAACGAAAACATCCGTTACGTGGCCGTCTCCCCGCTAAGCAAACTCTTGCAGGTCAACACCATTCTGCTTGAGCAAGGAAACACGCCGCAGCAATTGAAGTTGGGTGACAGCACTAATAGTAAAGATTGCATTAAATTCCTCACTTTCTTACATCAATGTTGGTGCGAAAACACCAGTGCCAGGATTAATGAAAGAGAGATCGTCTCGCAACAGGCGCAGCTTTGCTTCCAAGCAGAGAACATCTATTCAAGCGTGAATGGCGTATCGTTCAAACAGCCCCTGCGGAGCTCTGTTGTCAAAACCTTAGCGCTTAAACAATCCACAGTCTTTGATGGCGATATTACCAATCCGCGATACGTCGAGCCAACTGAAAAGCCCACTCAGTTAGAAACATGGCAAGTAGAAAATGAAAGCATCACGGGCGCGCAACTCACTCGTGACAATCTTCAAGGGGAACGAATTCACTTCAATCAACTTATCGCGATTCGATTAGATGATGAAGAAAAATTTTCTCTTGCGGCAACGGCTTGGGTGAATGTATTACTGACCGGAAAATTGCGTATCGGCATCCGCTACCTACCTGGAACCGTCCAAGGTATCAGCATACGCACCCTTAGCTCAGACGGAGGTTCACCGGAAAAATTTGCACCCGCCTTTTTACTGGATACCGTTGCCAATCTAAATGTCCCTGCGAGCTTAGTCATGCCACGCAACTGGTTTCAACCTAGCCGCGTGATTGAAATCATCCTAAAAAACGGAGCTCGCCAACAAGCCAAGTTGGGATTTAGTGTCGAGCGCGGCATTGATTTTGAGCGAGTGAGTTTTAAGTTGGTATAACCTAACTTAACAGACTCACGCTTGAAACAAAATTAGGTCGGCGCGCTTAGTCAATATTTACCCAACAAATTCATAGGAAGTTATTTGGCAATGATATTCAAGCCCAACGGTGCAGTTCGAACAGCCTGTTGGGATAACGCAGCAACTACCAATCAATATATTGAAATCAGAATTAAACGTAGCACTGTCTTTGCGTTTTTTTTATCACTATTGCTTCATGCCCTAGCGCTATTTTTACTGCATCAAAAACAAAGTTTAGAGACTTCAGCTATTGCAAACTCAAGATTAAAATCCATCAGCGTACGAATTGTTGGCTTGCCTACTAAGCCATCATCAATAAAGCCACCGATTACATCGCAAGCCAATAAATCCGAGCCAAAGCCTCAGCAAAAATCAACATTACCATCAGTTATCTCCGTTGATAAACCAGCTGTGACAACAACGCCTTTAATTATTCCGCTGTCAAAATCAGATGCAACAGATTTACTGTCTTACATCAAGACTAAAAAACAACAAGAGCAAGCTTTAGAAGATGATGCGATTCAAGCCAACGCCGCATCAATTGTTAGAGAACGCAAACCTTCAGCTGATGAATTCAGAAATGCCATTATCAAACGCAACATGCAACAAGAAGGAACTAATGGGATTTTTGAAATCCGCAGCAAAAATTATAGAACAGCAAAATTTAGTTTCAAAGGCTGGAAAAATGATTCCAGCAATTCTCGACTAGAAATAATTGATGTCGAAGCGGGAACAAATAGCGATATTGATTTGGCCATCGTAAAAAGTATGATTGAGGTTATTCGCCGCGATTATAAAGGTGACTTTAATTGGGAGTCTCAACGCCTTGGGCGAGTCATTGTTTTGTCGGCGCGTATGCAAGATAACGCGTGGCTGGAAGAATTTTTAATGCGAGAGTTTTTTACGAATTAACGTAGTGTCAGAAGCAAGTGAAATCTGGACTTCTATTTATTGCGTCACCATCTGTGAGCGAATCGTCTTTATTGCTTCAATCGTTTACTTGGAAACACCAACGAGAAGGTGCTGCCTTTCCCGTCTTCGCTCAACACTTCTAACTTAGCTTGATGGCGCATTGCCACATGCTTGACGATAGCTAACCCTAGCCCCGTGCCACCTGTCTCACGCGAACGACTCCGATCGACCCGATAAAAACGCTCGGTCAAGCGTGGAATGTGTTGTGCGGCGATACCGATACCTGTGTCTTGCACAGCAAACACGGGTTGTCCTGCCCGTTCATACCAACGCAATAAAATCACGCCATCTTCGGGTGTATAACGAATCGCGTTACCCACCAAATTCGCAAACGCGCTGTACAAATCTTCACGATTGCCCAACAATTTCGCTGAACTGGCAATCTCTAAACGTAGCGTATGCTTTTCACCACTGAGCAATTTCCCATCATGTAAAACTTCATTCAGCAGCGTAGCAATATCGACGACTTCTTCGCTCATCGTGCTTTGGTCATTTTCCAAACGAGATAAAGTCAGCAAGTCGGCGACTAAATTCTCCATGCGTTGCGTTTGCTCGGCCATGAGTTGCAAAGCACGTCGCGCGCTGCTACTACTGAGATCAGGCATGTCCTGCAAATTTTCCACAAAACCATTTACTACGGTGAGTGGTGTGCGAAGTTCATGTGAAACATTGGCAACGAAATCACGACGCATCGCTTCGATACGCTCAAACTGCGTAATGTCACGACTAATCAGCAGGCGTTTATTTCCGGCGTACGGAATCAACTTGATAGATAACACCGTCTCATCGTGACGTGCTGGCCGCATCATCAAGGGATCGGAAAAGTTTGATGCCTGCATATATTCAATAAACTCAGGCTGACGTACCAGATAGGTAATGTCTTGCATCACATCATGCTCACGGTTTAGGTCGAAATGCTGCTCGGCTTGCAGGTTAAACCACTCAATGCGATTAACATCATTCAGAATCGCTACGCCTTCAGGCAACGCAGCGGTGGCTTGTTGGATATGCAATAACTCAGCGGCCAGGTCTTGCTTGGTTTTGATATGCTTCTTGACCATCTTGTATAACTGGGAAAAAACTTCGTCCCAATTACCACTGCCTTCAGGAAGATTTTCCAGCGTCGGCGACTTGAGCCATTCATTGAGCTTGAATAGATGCTGAGCATTTCTGAACATCAACACCAACAATACCATCAGCACGAACATCAACCCTGCTGTGGCCGAAAATATGGCCCACAGCAGCAAGCCAAATAGCATACTGAGTATGACGGGAATGCTCAGACGAAACCAAAAATCCTGCAATACTGCACTCCTTTAATTAACCGAGAAACGATAACCACTCCCGCGCACCGTTTGAATCAATCCCTCTTTCTTGACTGCCTCAAGCTCAACTCGCAGACGACGAATATGCACATCTACCGTACGCTCTTCTACAAAAACTTGCGTGCCCCACACTTGATCGAGCAATTGGGTGCGACTATACACGCGCTCGGTATGCGTCATAAAAAACTGCAACAGGCGAAACTCGGTTGGGCCTAAATCAATTGATGCTCCCGCACACGTAACACGATGCGCCGAAGGAGAAAGTTCCAAACCACCCACCGCCACGGTTTCATCGGACATCTCAGGCAAGTGACGACGCAACACAGCACGAATTCGCGCCATCAATTCACGAGGCGAAAATGGCTTGGTAATGTAATCGTCCGCACCAGATTCTAACCCTAAAATTTTATCGCGTTCTTCACCACGCGCTGTCAGCATGATAATCGGCACATCTTTTGTCCGTACATCGGCACGAAATTGTTTGGCTAATATCACACCGCTGGTATTGGGCAACATCCAGTCAAGCAAAATCAAATCCGGCACATGATTCTTGATCTGCAACCAAGCACTATCCCCGTCATCGGCACGCAACGCATGAAAGCCCGCCTCCATGATATTAAATACCAGCAACTCCTGAATCGCAGGCTCATCTTCAACTATCAAAATTTTCGCAATCATTTTTATCCTCGGCTCTGCTTTGAAGATTGCAAGCGTATGAATAATTTGTGACAGGAAGATGACATGCACTAATTAGCGTGGTGAGATGAGTGGTGCTTACCCGATACATTCGGCAGCAATGAGCCGATGAGCATCCCCGCGATACTCAGTAACAGACCCACCAGTTGCGGCGGCCAGTAAGTGTCAGGCTTAATCACCTCCATTGCGCCCCATGAAACCAGCCCCATCGCGATGGACAGCAACGCGCCCTGATTGTTGGCACGCTTCCAATACAGCCCGAATGCCAGCGGAACAAACGCGCCAACCAAAGTCACTTTGTAGGCATTGCCGACCATTTCAAAAATGCTGGATTGTGAATTCATCGCAAACCAAAACACCAGCGCACCAAAAGTCAGCACGATGATGCGCATGGTACGCAGCATTTGCTTATCACTCATATTTTTCAACGCGAAATGTTTCAGAATGTTTTCAGTAAACATTACGGAAGGCGCGAGCAAAGTTGCTGAAGCCGTACTCATAATGGCTGACAGCAATGCGCCAAAGAATAATACTTGCGCGACAAGTGGCGTGTGATCCAACACTAGTCTGGGCAGTACCATCTGCGAATCCGCCTCAATCAAATCATTGAAGAATTTCGGATCGATTAACGTCGCTGAATATGCCAAAAACATCGGTACAAACGCGAATAAGAAATACAACGAACCACCCAACACCGTGCCGCGCACGGCAGTCTTTTCATCCTTCGCTGAGGTCATGCGTTGAAATACATCCTGCTGCGGAATCGAACCGAGCATCATCGTCAATGCCGCACCAATAAAGGGTATCCACACATCCCATCCGCCACTTGGCAGCAGGTGTAACTTGCCCGAAGCTTGCGCATGACTCACCACATGCGCCACACCACCCGCGTCATCGCTAATCAAAACCGCAATCAGCAACATGCCCGCCATGATGACCGTCATTTGCACAAAATCGAGCAACGCCACCGACCACATCCCGCCGAACATGGTGTAAGCCAGCACAATAGAAATACCAATCACCATGCCCAGCGTTTGTGAAATTGCGCCATCGCTCACCACGTTGAACACCAGCCCCAATGCGGTTACTTGCGCTGACACCCAACCCAAATAAGAAACCATAATGCAAATGGTCATAATCAACTCAACCGTGCGGTTGTAACGTGCGCGGTAGTAATCGCCGATGGTGAGCAAGTTCATGCGATACAGCAGCGGCGCAAAAAACAGCCCCGCAATAATAAGGCACATACTCGCGCCAAATGGGTCAGCCACTACTGCGCCCATACCTTCTTTCACAAACGTGGCAGAAATCCCCAACACCGTCTCCGCACCGAACCACGTGGCAAACACCGTTGCCGTGACAATCGGCAACGGCAAGTTGCGCCCCGCCACCACAAAATCCCTAGCGTTATGCACGCGCGTAGAGGCATACAGACCAATGCCTATTGAT
>CANFCA010000051.1 GCA_947445045.1 Gallionellaceae bacterium | reverse complement strand
GCTATCAAAATAGTAAAGCGCAGCAAGCTGCACCCGTTACAACTCACTAAATGTCGCAATATATTTCACGGCTGTGTGCCGCACTTCTGCTGATGAGCACAAGTGCTGTGCAAGCTACGGAATATATTTCGGTAAAAGAAAATCACGCTATCTTTTACGACGCGCCCTCTGTCAAAGCAAAAAAACTTTTCGTGGTGAATCGCTACATGCCGCTTGAGCAAGTGGTGGTGTTGGATAGCTGGGTCAAGGTGCGCGATAAATCGGGCGGCTTGTATTGGGTAGAAAAGAAAGCGTTGAGCAGTACGCGCTATGTGTTCGCGTTGCTGCCATTAGTGGATGTGCTGGATCAACCTGTGGACGGCGCGACGCGTGTGTTCCAAGTGCGCCAGCAGATTGCGCTGGAGCTACTTGAGTCAACCGGTGCGGGCTGGATCAAAGTGCGTCATCAGGACGGCGAAGTGGGTTATGTGCGCAGCGGCGAAGTGTGGGGCGGTTAAGGAATAAGCAATCATGAATATCACCATCATCGGTGCAGGCGCATGGGGAACCGCTCTCGCCATTAGCCTCTCTGCTCATCATCGCGTGACCTTATGCGCGCGTGATGCGGTGCAAGTTACTGCGATGCGCAGTGCGCGTTGTAATCACCCTTATCTTCCCGATATTGCCTTACCTGATAATCTTGAACTGAGCGCGAATTTCCACGCCGCATTAGTTACTGCTGAATTGCTAATCATTGCCGTACCGACCGCTGGCTTACGTTCAGTCCTGCAACAAGTCGCCACCGCGCAACATCGTTGTGGCGTAGTTTGGTTATGCAAAGGCTTTGAAGCCGAAACTGCAAAATTGCCGCATCAAGTGGTTGCCGAGGTGTTGCCAGCAGGCTTTCAATACGGCGTTTTGTCCGGCCCCAGCTTTGCGCAGGAAGTGGCGCGTGGCCTGCCCACTGCATTGACGCTGGCCTCTAACGATGAAGAATTTTCTCGCTACACCGCACAAGCCTTGCACCATTCACGACTACGCATTTACGCCAGCAACGATGTCATAGGTGTGGAAGTGGGCGGTGCGGTGAAGAACGTGCTGGCGATTGCGTCGGGCATCTGTGACGGCATGGGGCTGGGCTACAACGCCCGTGCTGCCTTGCTCACACGCGGGCTGGCAGAAATCTCGCGGCTGGGTTTGAAGCTCGGTGGACGAGCCGAAACCTTGGGCGGATTGTCCGGTGTCGGCGATTTGATTTTGACCTGCACAGGCGATTTGTCGCGCAATCGCCAAGTGGGATTGCTGCTGGCGAAAAAGCAAAGCTTGCCAGAAATCCTGCAACAACTCGGACACGTTGCCGAAGGCGTTTACACCGTGCGTGAAGTGCATCAACTCGCGCAACGGCTGGGTGTGGCAATGCCGATTTGCGAGGCGGTGTATCGCGTGCTGTACGAACACATTCCTGCGGCTGAAGTGATTGTTGATTTACTGAGTCGTGCGCCGAATATGGAGTTTGGTAACGGCTAAGCTTAAGGTGTGTTTTTGTCTGAGTGCGAGTAGCTCTGATAGGTAATGTGCTAGGGGCGATCGCCAAACTTTCTTTGAAGATGCTGTTGATGTTCGACATCGGTTTTCTTTGTGAGCGCAAAGCGATGGCATTCAAGGCGGCCAACACAAAATTGCAATCTATTTTCGGAAATGACCTCATTACGAAGCTGATTGAGCTTAGCTATAAATTCGGAAAGTGTAAAAACTCCTTCGGGATGATTGGTCTTGAACTTGGCATTTCCAGTAAAAATGACAGCACCTTCAATTTGGCTACGGGGCATAAAGTCAAACAGGCTTTGAACTGCTTTGATGTGTTTGTAATTTTGGCGTAACGGGTTTTGAAATCTGGATTTTCGCTTGTAGATTACCTGCGTCCATTGCGATGACTTTGCTTCACCAAAAATCCAGCCACTGTAATTTTTAGTCTCAATGACAAACACTCCATAACGTGAAACGAGCACATGATCTATCTGGGTTGTTCCATCTGAAGTAGGCAGGGTGACATTGTTTAGCAAGTGCCAATTTGGGTCGGTAAGTGCTTGCTGAATGGCTGACCTAACAAGTACCTCACCGCAATTTTGTAATTGATGTATGCGGTAACGTCCGGCTAGGTAGCCAAGGAGTGTAGCAAAAGCGATAAGAATCCAATTAAGAATGAGCTGATGAGTTCTAATTTATAAAGTGCATTCAACTATTAGGTGTAGGCCAGCCAGAGTAGGGTGGGCAACAATGCCCACCTTACAAAAGCTAAACCCGCCGAAATACCAAATCCCAAACGCCATGCCCCAAGTTGAGTCCGCGCTTTTCAAATTTAGTGAGCGGACGATAATCGGGGCGCGGTGCGTAATCGACCACAGTATTTTCCAATAGCGGTTCATCGCTCAATACCCGTAGCACTTGCTCGGCATAATCTTGCCAATCCGTGGCAACGTGAATATAGCCGTTCAATTTTATTTTCTGCACGAGCGCGGCGATGAAGGGGGTTTGAATCAAGCGGCGTTTGTTGTGGCGCGCCTTGTGCCACGGGTCGGGGAAGAAGATATGCAGGCCGTCCAGTGAGGCATCCGCAATCATATCGCGCAACACTTCAACAGCATCGTGTTGAATGATGCGAATGTTGGTGAGGTGCTGCGCTTCAATTAACTTGAGTAAATTGCCCACGCCGGGGGTGTGAACTTCTAAACACAAGTAATCATTTTCGGGATGCGCGAGGGCGATGGTCGCGGTGCTGTCACCCATGCCGAAACCTATCTCTAAAATTTTCGGCGCACTTCGCTCGAAGGCGGTATCGAGATCGAGTGTCTGTGCGGCATATTGAATGCCGAATTGCGGCAACAGGGTTTCGCATGCGCGCAGTTGCGCAGGCGACACGCGGCCTTGGCGACGCACGAAGCTGCGGATGTGGCGGGAGGGTTGTTCAGTGGTTTCGGTCATGGTGTTTTGGTTTTGACCGTTCGTGCTGAGTCCTTCGACTGAGCTCAGGATAAACTTCACGTAGTGAAGTCGAAGCATGAGTTTGCTCCCCTCCGACTGCGGCGATACAGCCGCCTACGCTCAGGGCGAACGGTGGTGGGTGGTTAGGGTCGCGTACTCGCAATAATCCCCGCTGTCGGTGAACTCGGACTTGCGCTATAAAGTTTCTTCGGCATCCGTCCCGCAAGGAAGGCTTCACGTCCTGCTTCCACGGCTTTCTTCATCGCCGAGGCCATCAGCACGGGTTGCTGTGCTCCCGCAATCGCGGTGTTCATCAACACGCCCGCGCAGCCCAGCTCCATTGCAATTGCAGCATCCGAAGCCGTGCCAACACCCGCATCCACGATGACAGGGACGCTGACTTTATCCATGATGAGTTGCAGATTCCACGGATTCAAAATGCCCATGCCCGAACCAATCAGCGAGGCGAGCGGCATGATGGCGACACAGCCGATGTCTTCCAGTTGCTTGGCGATAATGGGATCGTCCGAGGTATAGACCATTACCTGAAAGCCTTCTGCGACCAGCGTCTTCGCGGCAGCGATGGTTTCGATGACGTTGGGATACAACGATTGCGGATCGCCCAATACTTCGAGTTTAACCAGCGAGTGACCATCCAATAATTCGCGCGCCAAACGCAACGTGCGCACCGCATCATCGGCGGTGTAGCAGCCAGCAGTGTTGGGCAGATAAGTGAATTTCGACATCGGCACGGCATCGAGCAGGTTCGGCTCGTTAGCGTTTTGACCAAGATTGGTGCGGCGTATCGCCACGGTGATAATCTCCGCACCACTTGCATCCAATGCGGCGCGCGTCTCGGTAAAGTCCTTGTATTTTCCCGTGCCGACTAACAGCCGAGAGGAGTAATTTTTTCCTGCGATAACTAATGTGTCGTTCATGTATCTTCCTTGTAACTTTGTTCAACTGTCACTCCCGCGAAAGCGGGAATCCAGTGTGTTTATACAAAAGGCATTTTGTTTTTCTGGATTCCCGCTTTGCGAGCATCCGCTTCGCGGATTGCCTGCTTAACCCTCTACGCGGGAATGACGGAATCAGGGAAGTCAGCCGCCCCCCACTGCAACCACTACTTCCAGCTTGTCGCCATCTGCCAAATGCACATTGGCATAGGTGCTGCGCGGCACGATCTCGCCATTTCGCTCTAAGGCTATGCGCTTGCCAGTGTAGCCCAAAATTTCTATTAAGTTGGTAACGCTGAGGGGAGTGGAAAATTGCTTCGCCTCTCCATTGATGCTTAAGTTAATCATGCTTGGTCATTCCATTGATTGTTTGCATGCCCTTATTTTCCCACATCCCCCAAAGCGCATCTGCGAAATGTTTGGCAAAGAGAGGGGCATTGAATAAGGGTGAGGTTCGGACTTGCTCCCGCAGCCCGGCACGCAAGGCAGCCAGCTTAGGCAAATCACGGGCGAATTGGACAGCCTTGGCAACGTAGTCATCTTCGCTCGTGGCAATCCAGTCGGGTAGGCCGGCATGGTGCATGATGCTTTCGCCTAAATGCGAAATATAAGATTTCCCCGTCATCGTTAATATTGGCACGCCCATCCATAAGGCTTCATAGCTGGTAGTGCCGCCTGGATAGGGAAAGGTATCCAAGGCGATGTCAATGCGGGCATAACTTTTGAGCGCCAATTCACGCCCCGAAGTTGCTTCGATGACTAACCTGTCTTCATTAATTTCGTGGGCAGCGAATCTCGCAACCAAGCCCTTTCTGAAACCCTCGTCGAGTAAAGCATGGGTATTCAGATATAGTTGACTATTGGGGATTTCCTTCAGAATTCGTGCCCAACACGCCACGACTTGATTATTTATTTTATCGATTCTGTTCAGTGAGCCAAACATGATTGTGTGATTGCGTAACGCCGGTAATTCCACCACTTCACCACCCTCTTGGGGAGGTGTGAAGCAACAAAGTGCCCCATGCATTTGCCATCCTTTTTCGACAAAATGATGAGCCTCGTTATCGGGAAGCATCCACTGATCACTGAGTATGTAATCCATTTCTTTAAGGCCAGTAGAGGCAAAGTACCCCAGCCAAGTACATTGCACGGGCGCAGGTTTCCAGGCGAATACGGGTAAACGGTTATGATTGGTATGCCCAGAGAAATCCAGTAGAACATGTACCGCATCAGAATGTATGAGGTGTGCGGCGGCTTGGTCGCTTAATCCAACTATGGAACGCCAATGAGCAAAATATGGCTTGATCCGGTCGGTAAGCTCATCTTCCTTGGATTGGGTGTTGTAAGCAATAAACTCAATGTGAGAATAATTGAATTGTGGAAAGATACTTTCTAAAAAGTAACCGACTACATGGTCGCGTAAATCGCCAGACACGATGCCTACGCGCAATTTTTGGGGCTGGGGGGCGCATTGCCAAGTGACATAACGGGAGGTGACTTTGCTGGCTGCGATTTTGCCGAAGCGTAGCGCTTCAATAAGATATTCTTCAGGGCTATGGCTAACGTAGTTCAAAGAAAATAGCAGGCTTGTGTGTGCATCGAATTGGTCGGGTTGGATTTCCAATACTTTGCGATAACACGCTTGTGCATCTTTGATTTGACCAAGAGAGCTGTAGTTGCATCCTAGGTTGAAGTGCGCGGCTGAGAAGTCGGGCTGAAGTTCGATGGCGCGTTGAAAGTGTTCTATTGCGCTATGACGTTGCTCAAGCTTAACGAGTGCATTGCCAAGATTATAAATAGCGCCGACATAATTCGGCCTGATTTGTAATGCGCGTTGACAGCAAATTAATGCTTCATTTGGTTGGCCAAGTTTGAGCATCACGTCAGCTAAATTATTGAGTGCCTCAGCAAAATCAGGCTTGAGTGTCAGCGCTAGTCGATAACTTCCTTCCGCTTCCGTTAGCTTGCCTAGACTGACTTGTGTTGCCGCAAGGTGGTAATGCATTTCTGCATTACTTGGTGAAAATTTGACTGCATTTAACAATGCAGGGAGTGCTTCTAGGTATCGCTCCTGTTGGTGTAAGTAAACCCCCAGTAGCTGCCAAGCAACGGCCAGCTCAGGGAATTGTGTAATGATTTGTCGAGCTTTGGTTTCTATCGCAATGCAATGCTCAGGATTGCCAGCGCTTGATTCAGCAATAGATTGATCAAGGTGGTTAAGTTTAAACAGAATACGTCCAAGGTTGAGCTGGAGGTCGGCAGAATAAGGATTAATTTTTAACGCCTTTTGATAGTGCAATAACGCTGCATCAATGTGACCAAGTTCGTAAAGTATCGCTGCTAAATTACTCAATGCCTCTATGAAGTTTGGATTAAGGTTAATTGCTTGTTGATAAGCTTGAGCGGCTTGCTCTAGTTGTTTTAGGCCGCGCTGTGCATTGCCCAAACTATAAAACATATTTTCCGAGCGGGGCTGTAATGCCAAGGCCTGCTGGCAACACTTCACAGCTTCATCAAATTGGCTGAGGCTTAGCAATACATTCCCCAAATTACTCAATGCTTCAAAGTATTGTGGCTTGAGTGCCAATGCGCGACGGTAACTCGCTGCGGCTTGTTCTAATTGCTCGGCACTTTTGAGTGCGACAGCTAAATTGAAATGTGCGCTTGCATCGTCAGGAGAAAGCGCCGTCGTCTTTTGAAATGCAAACAACGCATCTTTGCCTTGCATTTGCAGTGAGCCACCTAACAACTGCCAAGCAAAAGCAACATTGGGATGTTGTTTTAACAATGCACGTACTTGGTTTTCTAACTCAACATAGCGACGCGAGTTGTAGAGTGCAATCAGGGGGTCAAAGTCGGCGGCAGTGGGTGGAGCGTAATTCATTTCTCAAATAAATAATCAAACAGCGCGCAGTGTTCCAGCATTTTTGCCTAGGGTCAATGTGCGCCGTACTCAATCAAAAGCTTTTGCGTGTTTCTCGTTAACATCGCTTTGCGGTAAGCTACGCGCTTTCCAAAACCGCATGTGAAATCGAAATGGCTCAATATGTAATGTCTATGCTCCGCGTGAGCAAAATCGTTCCGCCCAAACGTCAAATCATCAAAGACATCT
>CANFCA010000050.1 GCA_947445045.1 Gallionellaceae bacterium | reverse complement strand
TATTGCTTGAAGAGGGCGGCATTCTCCAGATTTCACCCTACCTTGTCAATGCGCACGACACCTGCTTTAACTCACTTCCGACAAATTTTTCCTGCAATGCGGTTACCTTTGCCTCTATCCCTGCATCTACGTCATTTAGCATAATGATGCTGAGTTTGTGTTTACTGTTTCGCTTTCCTACCTTTGCCGAAATTATTTTGTTTGAACGCAATTTGTTTAAGTAGTGTTGAGCAGCTTCCTCCGTTCGGAATACGCCCAAAGAGATGGCATTCATCCAAGTGCCCGCCTCTTGGACTATAAAGTATTCTGAAACGCCCCTTTCTTTGAGTTGGGCAATTTTCTTATTGATCGCCGCTTTATCTTTTAGCGGCGGGATATAAACCCAATATCCAATCATGTGCTCAACTTGGCGTTTAGCTAATTTATCACCCAAATTTAAAGGTTCAAGTGAGGATTCCACTTGCTTTAATTCTACGTCCAAAAACTCGCCCCACTCTAAACAAATTGGCACAACAGGCTTTTCAACAGGTGGCGGTGTGATACTCAACGCAAGATCCAATTTGACAGGATTTGTTTGCGCGGGCAAAACCTGCGCAGCAGTCTTTTCTTCCAAGGCAATTTCTTTTGCGTCCAATAAGCGAATCTTGTCTGCATTCAGCGGCGTTTGAGTTGCTACAGGCTCGCTCCAAAACGATGATCCCCACTGCATGGCAACAAACAAGACAATGTTCACCAACAACAGCATCCAAAATAAAAATCTAATCATGCATTCGCCTCATGTGCGATTAACCATAAACCTTGCAACACCAAATTAGCACTCTCTCGTATGGGTAGATTATTTAAGTGGGGTAACAACATGGCACTTGCCCCACCGCTAAGTAAAATCGGCGCTGCGTCATTCTTCAACAAATCATGTTGCAGCTGAATTGCACCGCAACTGGCTTGTATCGCACCACTGAAAATGGCATCAGCGGTGTTCAACGGAAATGCGGCGTATTCACCTAGCGCAGTTTTGAGTTGCGCAGTGCCCACCTCTAAGCTGCGCTGCATCATTGCTACACTCGGCAAAATTAAACCGCCCATAAATTCGCCTTGATTGCTCAACGCATCCACCGTCGATGCTGTGCCGCAGTTCACTACCAAACAGGCTTGACCCAGCAAATGCCACGCCGCAATGAGTGCCGCCCAGCGATCACTGCCCAATTGTGCGGCATCGTTATAGTTATTACGCACACCACATTGCGCTTCACGCGCAGTAATAAAATTGACTGGGCATGAGCTGAAAGCGTGAATTGCTTTAGCGACATTTTCACCTGCAACATTGCTCACCCAGATTTGTTGCACTTGAGAAATATCATTCAAGTGTTGTGCCAACTCACTCGCCTGCTCAATAGGCAATGCACCACGACGCAACCATTCGTCGCCCTTCACAAATGCCCATTTAATGCGGGTGTTGCCAGCATCGATCAGCAGCTTCATTAAGCTAACACTCCCACTTCACCGGAATTATAACGTCGCATACCCTGCGAATTTTCCAAACACAATTCACCATTTTCACTCACGCCACGCGCGATGCCACTGACGACTTTTCCATCAGGCATACGCAGCTGTATCTGCTTATTTTGATAGGCATGATATTGCTCCCATTCAACTCGCAAGGTTGCAAAGCCATGTTTTGAAAACTCATTCAACACACTGGCTAATTCTTGTAACAATTCAGCAAACAATTGATTGCGTGTCGGCGACTCGCTACAAATTTCGTCGAGCGCACACACGGGTTGATCGATTTTTTGCGCGGACAAGCTGCTCGGCGAGTTGTAGTTTAAGCCTACGCCTATCACGACTGCGCTCGGCCCCAGCACATCGCCTTGCGCCTCAATTAACACCCCCGCCAATTTTCCTTGCGCAGTGAGGATGTCATTCGGCCATTTCAATTGCACGCCTTGCGCGTCCAATTTATTCAAGGCACGCACAATGGCTACACCCACAGCCAAACTCAATCCAGACAAGGCATTCAGCCCACAATCAAATCGCCACAAAATAGAAAAAGTCAGTGCGTTACCCAACCCTGAGTGCCAGGTGCGGCCTAATCGCCCCCGTCCGGCAGTTTGTAATTCCACCGCTAACACCGTACCACTGGGCGCACCTAAAGCCGCGCGTTGCAGCAACACCGTATTGCTTGAAGTTGCCTGCGGCAGAATTTCAATATCAAATTTTTTTGCTTCTTTGCCTAAGCAATGTGACACTTCTTGTGCAGCTAATCGTTGCCACGGACGCGCTAGCCGATAGCCTCTACCTCGTATGCGTTGCAGCACCACGCCATATTCCGCAACATCTGCAAGGGCATTAAATACACTAGCGCGCGACACGTCGAGTTGCTCCGCTAATTTCTCACCCGAATGGAATTCGCCATCTGCCAATAGACTCAGAAATTGCCATACACGCGGATGACTAATACCCAACGTCATTGCGGCAAATCACGATGGCCAGATAATTCTAAAAAACTTTGGATTTCTTTACGACGCATTTGCGCATCTTGATAACCCAGATTGATCAGTGAGCGGCAAAATTTCTTTTCAGATAACAAATAACTCAGCAATATAGAGCCATTATGTTTGTTCGCACCAACCAAGCGCAGCAGCAATCGTATCGTCCAAGGCAATGCATCGGCAAATTGTTCGGCGATTTTTTCTAGTGGTTGACTCGGAGAAATGACCAGCACATCCACATGCTTTAATTTACTACGCTCACGCATCTCATCACTCATCATCGCCACCAGACTGTTGATTTTTCTCACCCGCTCCAAATCAACTTCCATGCTATCAAGGAAAATACTATTCAGCGCATGCCCCGCGATCTTCGCCAACGAAGGGTACTCGGCAATATCTGAGCGTTCGACGTGTTCGGTATAGCCATTTTCGGTCACACCAATAACCAGCACGCGGGTTGCACCCAACTGCAGCGCATTACCTATCGGTGCAATTTGGCGCATTGAACCATCTCCAAAATATTCACGATTGATCAAGGTGGCAGGGAAGATAAAGGGTAGAGCAGAAGATGCCAGCAAATGCTTAATGCCGATTTCTGTGGGAATGCCCACCCGTCCAGTACGCCGCCAAGGCAGTATTTCTTTCGCACCCTGATAGAAGGTGACGGATTGCCCAGAGCCATAGCCTGATGCCGTAATACTTAAGGCATGCAGATGACCTGCATTTATACTCTGCTGGATTTTTTCGCAGGGTAATAGCTCATCCAGCAACTCGATAAGTGGCGAATTATCCAACAGCGAAACTTGCTTTAATTTACTGAAGCCCAGCGCAACGGATGCCACCCCTGCAATCCATAACACCGTGTTATTAAATACACCCGCTGCATCGGTGCGATAAACCTGACTAGGATGAAAGTTTTTCCAAGTGTCCATCAAATACTGCACACCCTTGCGATAACTTTGCGCACTGATGGCAAGCGTCGCGGCATTCAATGCACCGGCTGAAGTTCCGCAAATCACGGGAAAGGGATTATGTGCGCGACGCGGTAAAAATTCCGCAATCGCTTTGAGCACGCCAACCTGATAGGCGGCACGTGCACCGCCGCCAGTGAGTATCAGTCCAACGCGCTGCTTCATAGGTTGTTACGCCGCCTCTGCCTGCACCGACTCCAACGCGTCTTTCAGCGTTTCTTCCGGCAAGGCATTAAGGGATTCAGACAACATCTCTGCCGCATCCAGCGCATCATTGTGCAAAGATTTTGGGTCAGTATTTGCTACCATCACAGCGGCCGCACCCACCACTCTGAGCAAGCGCGTGCGCTCTTGCATCAACATCTCAACTTCGTTACTTAACATTTCAACTTCTTGCTTATTCATTTCATCTCCCTTTTAAACCTTTAAGTGTGACTTTATGCCAACCACCGCCAACGCACAGTCATCGTAGTGGGATTATAACGCAGCGGTATGCCGTAACACCTCTTCGATAGGAAAGATCCGTCATTCCCGTGAAAACGGGGATCCAGTTAAACCAAAAATCCTTTGCACAGCAAAGACAAATGCCTCTTGAATAAAACCGCTGGATTCCCGTTTTCACGGGAATGACGTGCCTATCAATTCGACCTATCCAGCAACATCTCCAAACGCAGATAAAGCGCAGGGTTCGCCTTGAAATTAGCCGCCTTGGGAAAATGCACCTGCGGACTCACTTCCAGAAACACCCATTGCTTGTGCAAGCGATAACGGTACTGCATCAACGCCACATACTCGTTCAATTGCCACTGCGGATTACTCACCCCTACCATGCTAGCTTGATACAACAAAGCGGAGCGCTCATTCAAATTTTGATAAACGGAAAAATCCTGACGCAAATCGAAGTTCTGTTTATCGTTGAGCCATGTCGCATTGCTGGTGGCACGAAACAGCATCGGCTCACTCAAAATGCGTTCCACATCTAACTGCGTGGTTTCACCCGCGCCTAAGGTATTGAACCAGAACACCGTCTCCGCCGCTTTCAGCCGCCACTCATTGATCGGCACGGCATAACTGCCGCGTGCGCGCGCAAAGGGGTTGGCATGAATGCCTTGAAACTTCACACCCAGATCGGAACTCACAAACCAAGGCTGCGCCAGCTCTTTGGATTTTTCATAACGCACCGCAGCAGAATAACTTTCAGGCGCGACCACTTTATTCACTGGAGTCGTTTGATTTTGCATCGCCTCACCCGTAACGTTCTTATCGGGGTTGGTTTCCAGCAACAGATGAAAGCGTTTCTGCGTCGAAGGCAAATCCAGCTTCGCGCGACCCGACAACACAAACTTGCGATCCCCACCATAACCCGCCACCCTCACCAAATCCAACTGCACCAGACTATTATTGCTCTCCTGATAATTGCGATCATCGGCAAAAAAACTATCGATGCTACGGGTGAGGGTGACGAACTTGCTGGACAAATAATCGCGCTCTTCATCTACATAACTGAAGGGATCGACTAGAAGTGGCGGTAGTTCGAATGGCTGATTGGTTGGGTCGGAGGGTGGTGATTGTGCTGTTTGTTCAGTCGCAAAAGACGACACGCTAATTAGCAGCATAAAAATAATCTGCAAGTAGTAAGTAGTATATTGCCCCCTGATACTCATACTTAAGCACTCAATTTCAACTCACGGTTTATTATAAAAATTTGCGTTGAGGATTCTTGCGTTAATGCCATCAAGGTGACCAATATTCTTTGCAAAAGAACGCACTTTGCAATTGAACTCCATGTTCCCTTCTAAAGCCATTCGACTCTCTGAAGATTTCGCAATTTGTTGCGCATAGACATCTGGAATGACATCCTCAATGTGTAGGCTAACAATCTCACTTGGGGCAATAATTTGCCTTTTCAAAATTGGTGCCTTAAATCTCGCACTTCCTCACCAGAATACAAAATTCGCACGGTCTAACTCAAGATCAAAGGGAGAAAGATTGATTACTTGAATCCACAAAGTAAATGAAGCTCCTTGACTAAGATTGATAGTGACGGACTCATGTCGCGGTTTGATGTCGACATAAATTAGCCCTGCTAATTTTTCTGCGGTGAAATGCCGACGAAGAAAGAGCTTCGGCAATTTGCTTAGTCAGAGACCTTAATAAACCTTAAATTGGTATCTGTTCAATCATAACTTGAATGCCTTAAAGTAATTCTTACTATGGATTATAGGCACTATCAACATCAAAGACTGCAATATCAAATTCCACCACAGCGTCATTCCCGCGAAAGCGGGAATCCAGACAATTAACAATACCACGAAGCGGGACAGCAATTTGAATACGACTGCGTCCGCTACGCGGGAATGACGGCAATTGCTACATTGCTAACTTCTAATCCCCTCCAGCATTTTCTCCAGCCGCTTCAGCGACACAATCACGGGCGTTTTTAATTCCTGCGCAAACAGCGAAACACGCAATTCTTGCATCATCCAAGCGCATTCCGTCACACGCGGATCGGCATTGCCTTGCTGTGCTTGCCGCAGTTTTTGCATTGCTTGAAACAGCGGTTGGAGCTGGCTCATGCACTGAGCATCACGTGCCGGATTGCTGCGCAGTTTTTCGATGCGCAGGTTGATTGCCTTGAGATAGCGCGGCACGTGTTGCAGGCGTTCATAGGGCGTATCCCCCACAAAGCGTTTGCCGAGCAGGCTATCGAGTTGGGCACGCACATCCTGATTGGCTTGAGTGTGTGCTTTGAGGTGGGGCAGGTTTTTTTGCAGTAGTTGATGTTCACTGAGTACTTTAGCCACCAGCTTTGCCAGCTCTTGTGCGATGAGTTGCAGGCGATTTTTTGCTTCCTTACCGCGTGCGTTAAATTCCGCTTCGTTGGTTGGCAAAGGTTCGCTCAAGCAACACCGCTCGAAGGTGATCGCCAGTATCTGTTGCTGCAATTCTTGTTGCGTGCCGAACGGTATGAACAACATGCCGAGCCGTTGCGCATCGGGCAGATTCTTTTCCAGATACTTCACTTGCTCTTTGAGCAGCAGCATAAACAAGCGGCGCAGCCCGCCACGATGCGCGGTCTGCGCGGCATCACGGCTATCAAAAGCGCGCAACACCACGGCATCGTCTTCATCGACCAGCGCATTGAACAACGTCACGGTTTGTCCGGCACGTTTGACTTCGCAGGTTTCGACGAAGTTGCCGAAGCTCCATGCGGTGTAACGTTGTTCTTTCGCTTCACTCCCAACCCCCTCCCTAATCCCTCCCCTAGAGGGAGAGGGACTAACCCCATGCGCTGCGCCAGACTGTCCCCTCTCCCTCTGGGGGAGGGATAGGGAGGGGGTAAAACGTGGCGCAAGCTCGCCATGCAATTGCGAAAAATTGCGCGACATGCCGAGCTGTCTGCCGTGCTCATCCACCACGTGAAAATTCATCAACAGATGCGGCGGTAATTGCTCCAAACGAAACGCATCCAACGGCACGTCGAGTTGTTTTTGTTCGCGGATATAACGCGCCAATGTCAGCAGTAACGGCATGTTGGCTGGCGGCACGTCACGACAAAATGCTGCCGCGAATTCCGGCACAGGCACTAAATTTCGGCGCAACTTCTGCGGCAAGGTTTTAATCAGTTGCGCCACCTTCTCCGCCAAGATGCCTGGAATCAGCCATTCGCAGCGTGCCGCCACCACTTGATTGATGAGCGCCAGCGGCACGGTGAGGGTGATGCCG
>CANFCA010000049.1 GCA_947445045.1 Gallionellaceae bacterium | reverse complement strand
CATAGTAAAACTCATCTGGTGTTTGGTCGTCAAGCGCCGTGTGCGGTCTGTGTTGATTGTAAAGTTTGCAGTATTTCTCCAAGCCGCGCTTTGCATCATTTAAGCAGTCGTAAGCATACAGATAAACCTTTTCGTACTTGTTGCGACAACTTGATTGGATTTAATAGGTGATGGTCAGTGTCCTGACTTGTGCGCCAGTACAGATGGCTGTAGTACACGTCCCGGCTTGACCTGCAGCCATGCTGCCGTTGACGAAAAAGCTTTGCGCGACACCCGTTCCAACGCTGGCAAGAGGGCTTGCTCCGCCTGCTGCTACCGTGTTCAGTGCCAATGTGTAATTAAGCCCTGTCACTACGCCTATAGTGGTGTCGAGTGACATGGTGTAAGGCAAGAGTGTGCTGCAAGTTACGCCATAAGTGGCGCTGGTTAGTGCTGCAGTGGGTCGAAATGCAGTGTAAGAAAATGCGAGGTTAGTGGGAGGGGTGGTAAGCGTGCAAGTAGCGGGTGCAACGATTGTGACAGGGAAAGAGCCGCTGGTATAGGTTACTCTTCCACCACCGCCACCACCCGCACGGGCTATGGTCATCGTGACTGTGTCAGTGTAGTTACCTACAGGAGCAGTTGCTACTTGTAATGGTAGGATGCAGCCGTAGAAGGTGTAAGTGTTGGTAACTGTAGTATTCATTGCCATAACGAATGATGCAGCGACGGTTGGCAGGACGGTTGTACCTTTCCAAGCTGTGGCACACGTTGGTACGGTCGAAACAGAATAATTGATGAAGCTGGTGAGTTTATTAGCGCGGTTCTGTGTGCCTGTTGCATTTAATCCGTTACCTGCAGTTACTTGGTAACTGACAGTTGACGTGGCACGCCGACCCGCTGCATCCTTAGTGCAAGTTACTGAAAAAGAGGTGGCTGTAACGTTTGTGGTTGTGTTGGCAGTGACGTAAGCTGTGGAAAATCCGGGTGAGGTGACACTGCAAAAAACTGCAGCTTGAACGACATTAGCAAATAATATTGAAAATAAAATGCCTAGCCACAATAAATATTTCGACATAAATAATTTACCACTCATCGTGAGATTCCTTTGCAAAGCAGCGGGCCTAAACGGACGATTTCGTCAGGCGACTCTGGTGGAAGTGTGACGTTAAATTTGCATTGTTGACCGTTCCAATTCAGAAGCACCATGTTATTGGGCAGCAGTCCTGTGATAAAAGTTTCGCCACGTCGTGCCACATAAAACTCTTGAGCTTCTCCTTCAATTTTAACTGTCGCGCCAGCAGGGGCAACATCGCCATCATCCAAGGTAATTTTCAACAACGCCGCGCGACCACCGCGTACAGGGAAAATAATTTTCACCGCACTGCGCCAGGCAGGAACTGTATTTTCCTCAATACTATCGATTTCCGCGCTGATCGGCAGGTCACTAGGATCAAGTCGGATGGAGTTGTTTTGGTAAGGAATCAACCGGGGTATCAATGCCACTCCACGTGTATTGGTGTGTGTCAGCACATTACTGCCTAAGCCAATGCCGATATTTTTATAGCCCGCCACTTCGGTGATCGCAAAACTTTGATCGACGCGCTGTGTGGCAAATAAATTCTTATCTGCAAATACCAAACCGCCACTTGCTCCAAGTCTTAGTGCTGTTTGATTAGGCGAGACACTTACGTCACCAGTTGTTTTGCCATAACGCCCGGTGTAGTACACACCGCTTTCGGCACGTAGTTGACCTTGCTGATGTCCCGCCAAAGCGCGCCAGCCGAGGTTCTCATCATTACCTGGATTTTTCAACGCGGAGACATAAAAATCTTGCTTCCCACCACGACTGTTGGCAGAGGAACTGATGATTCTGTTGTTGCTTAACGGCATGGTAAAAAATACGCCGATGGATGTGCCGTCAATGCCATTGATGGCGCGACTAGCCGTAAAGCTCAAATTATTTTGTTCACCTATGCGTGTGGAATAATTGCTCGACACTGTCGTGATGCGCGTGTCGTCATAACGCTTGAGCGTTGCTAACCCCATGCCAAATGAGCCATTTTTTTCTGTTGCGTAATTCCAGTTTCCCGCGAATTGAAAGCGCGTTGCAAGGATAGTTGGGTCTTGCCCCAATTGACGAAAATTTCGTGTTGCCCCTTGTGCTTGTACAGACACGCTGTTGTGTAAACCCTCGCGATCTAAACCCATTAGCCATAATCCACCTGACTTTCCCGAGCCACTACTCATCGCCAGTGATGCCTGGCCCAGAATTTGTTTAGGTAGAGCAGATACGATGCCCAAGCCAGCCGTGCGAGTGGCGTGCGTTACTTCGGTGCGGCCTTCAATTGTTAGGTTGTCGTTGTAGCCATAACGCCATGTACCGTTTCCAAAATAGGTTCTATAGTCATTGCTGGTCAGACTCAAATCGTGACGTATTCTACCCGCCTCCACACCCCAATCGCTTAGACCATTTGCCAATAGATCATTGCTGGTAAAAAATGATTGCTCAATGACAGTTTCGCGTCCCAGAATATCGCGTACCACCATCTTTACATCACCACTGTTTGCTAACAAAGGAAAGTTGTCTATGGCAAACGGCCCAGTCGGCACGCTGGAGACTTGGCGTAAAACATCATTGACATACATCTGCACCGTAGACGGTGCGGTCGATACACCTGTGAGGGCAGGAATCGGCTGGCTGACGAAGCCTGGAGTCAAAGCAAAATTGCTACCATATTGAATTCCGCCAAAATAGACGTTTCGTCCCCACATGCCGGTACGCGTTGCACTATCGCCAACCCTTAGTGTGCGATTTAGATTTGGATAATCGCGCGTGAAAGTAGTCTCAAGTCGAACCAGATTTCGCGCTGAAGTAGCAGCAGAACTATTGGTTAAATTATGCCCAGTCACGCTATTGGTTAATACCCCCCATGCATTGGAAGCACCTATTTCCGCCAGCATGCCTAAGTCATTGACAGTCGGTGAGTTGCGCAGCACGGTGTTGGAATAATTGAAATCGTAGTTCAAAAACATGCTCGGCAGCACGGGACTGAGCACCAGTTGCTTAGATTTTTCTTGCACCATACGTGTTGCGGCAAATGCTTCTGGTGAAAATAATAATTCGGCGGATTGGCTGGCAAAATCCATTTTCAATTTATAACCCGGTACCGCTGAAAGTGGCCAGTATGCTTGCCCGTCAAATTTGTAGTCGATAGGTTTTGCTTCGGGCGAGAGTTGCACACGCCATTCTGTAAACGCATCGAAAGGCGCATACATATTGCCGCCGCGTTCCAATAGTAACCACGTGCCGCTCTTTGCCCCATTCACTACGACTTCTAGCGGCAGCAGCTTATCTTTGGTTTTGGAAAGTTCGATAAATTCGGATTTTTCGGGCGTGACAGGTATCGGTCTCGCGGCGAACGTGGTGATGATAATAGGCACAACCTCAGGCTTCTTTTCCTGAGCGGCGGTCTTGCCATTTATCGTTCGAGTAAAAAAGAGGGGCGCAGGTTGTAATGCTTTGGGTGTTGAATCTGCATCGGGTGTGGCATCAATTGCAGGCTCAGTATTGGGCGTTAACTCTGTGTCAGAAATGCTGAAACCTAATGCAGAACTTGCCCACAGACCGAGCAATAGCGGAATGACGCGCGGGAATTGGAGAACGCCCACGCTGAAACCCTTAATCGGAAATTGTTATATCGAAGGCCTGTTTACTTCCATCGTCTAGGCGAACGGTAAGTTTGGCCTTGCCGCTAGCAAGTGCGCTGTCGGCTTTGATGTCGAAACTGCGCTTCACAGTTGGTAGGATGTATCCGCCCGTATCACGGCTTGCCAACTTTAACCCCTCGGCATTAGCCAGCTCAAAGTCAATAATTTGAGCGTAAGCATTACCAGTGTTCTCGCAAGCTGCTTTGATAGTATCAGGTGCTGATCTTTCGGCTATACAATTGAGTGCGAATTTTGCTTTAGGAGGAGTTATGAAAACGGGCAGCGAAAATGCAATCGCGATCTGCAATTGCAAGTTGCCACTATTGGGTTTTGCTTCGGGGACTTCGCGCATAATCATGCGGTAAGTCAGTTGCTCCGTTTCTGAAACAGAACGTAATCGCGCTAAACGCAATACTTGGCGAGACTTGGCGGCGAGTTTGACAATAGGCGGCGAGAGCAATAAATCCTCGGTCAGCACTAATTCATCTTCACCGTTGGCTTTTTGCTTCCAAGAATATAAATCGGCTTGCATCACCAGTTCTTCATCACCTTCGTTGGTGACGGTGACGGCAATCGCTTTATCTTTCGGGGTCATGTACACGCGCACTGGCGTGACAGAAAATGGTGCAGCTAAAACGGGCAATGCAAGGCTAGTTGCGAGCAAAATTCCCAGCGTTTTTGCGAAGATTTTTTTCATTTTAATGTCCGCTTTCATTGTGTAAATCATTGAATTTTACCATCCTACCATCAATTCAATATAGTCCCGATTGGCTAATCGCACGATGCGCCAAGAAGTCACCGTGCCGCCACCCGCGTAAACATCCAGCGTACCCAGCGATACAGGTTCCTCAGAAAGATGAGTAAAAAAACGGTACGAGCCATCTTGAGTTGCCGTCCAAGGTAACTTATTAGTGTTCCCCGAAAAAGTCACGACTTTTCCAGTAGTGCATTTAACGGTAACCACTTCACCGAAATTACCGATTCGAGAACTGCTGCTGCATATCCCTGCATTGGGCGTTCCGATGCTAGATTGCAGGTTGATTAGAACTTTGAATTGCGAATTCGCTTGCCCAGCATAACTAGACTGAATACACAAAACCAGCAGTACCACTAAGGAAAAAACTCTAGCGGAAATTGCTGGTTGTGTGAGCGAACTAGAGAGAACGCTCGAAATCATTTAGGCTGTGGCGAAATAACGCTACCCTAAATTTTAATGGCTAATTTTAGTAAGCAACAGTAATGGTTTGTACGTTATTTGTTGCGGCAGCATTAGTGCAAGGCACGGATGTGCAAGCACCACCTTGACCACTTGCGATTGTGCCATTTACCGCATAATTTTGAGCTACACCAGTACCTGTTCCTGCGCCCGAAGAGAGTGCCAAGCTATAAGCCAATTGAACGGCATTATCCGTTGCACCCGCAGTAACGCCAACTGTATAGGGAATGCCAGTAGGGCAAGTTACAGTGAATGGTGTGGCTGCAGTCGCTGCCGTTGGTTGGAAAGATGTGTAAGTAAATGCAAGTGGAGCTGGCGTGCTGACTGAACATAATGGGCTTAATGTAATGTCAACATTAAAATTGGTTGAAACTGTTCCTACCGCTTGAGCAGGAGCGGCTACTGCAAACAAGGCTGCTGCGATAGTTGATGCTGCAAATTTTTTCAATTGAAGACTTTTCATGTTAATACTCCCTATAAATTAAAGTTAAAAAATTTACTGCATACCGATTTTTGAATAGTTTACTAAGCCACCGATTGGAAATCGGTGATCGGCTTTGCTTAGTAAGTGATAGTGATAGTGCGTGTTGCAGTTTGTACGGCTGCACAGGCTGCTGCATTACCCGCAGCGCAATCACCAGCTTGTCCGGCTGCCATGCTGCCTGTAAGGGTGATAGTGCGTACATCTGCTGTTCCTACGCCACCTGCAACGGCGGTCGCTGCGGTACCAGTAGTGGTAATCGCTGAAGCAGCAGTAACGTTATAGTTAAGTCCAGCTAGTACGCCATAACCTGTTCCGCCGTCGAATGCAAATGTAGGCGCTGCGAGACTGCGTGAGCATTGGATAGTAATAGGTGCGGTAGCGGTAGCGGCAGCAGCTTGAAATGCTGTGTATGTGCCAAAGGCTAGAACAGGCGTACCAACCGAAGTAATGGTGCATGCAGCTGCAAGGCTAGCAGTTACATTGAAGTTTGCTGGGCCTAGTGTTGCAGCCTGTGTGGAAGGTGCAGCGATTGCAACCATGGCAGCTGCAAAAATGGAAGTCAGAATTTTTTTCATTTGGTACTCCTATAAAGAGGCTTTCCGTTTACGCACAGAATTGAGGCGTGCATTGCCCATTCAGCAATAGCCATGCCAATCACTTGAAACGCTCATCAAACCATGTAAAAGTAAGTTATTGCTTCAGTTGAATCAATAAACTCGCAAGCGCAGGTGGCTTGGCTTGATGAATATTAATAAAATGATTAATTATCAATATATTGGATTCGATATGCGCTTGAAGTATTAGAGGGAAGAATTAAGACTGACTCAATAATTTGTATGAGTAGTTCAAATTTTTAAGGCTAAAAAATATATTTTTTAAAATTACCCTAAAGTTTTTCTAAATCCTGCCGATACTGACAGTTATGGGTAATTGTTGACGTAATTTGTCACATGGTGGCTGCTGTGTAGTGTTGTTATGCAATTTTGACAATTTAGATGCTACGAAATCCTTATTAGGTGAGCAATTCAGGATTAAAAATTGTGTGATTTCGTAGAATGAAATTATTAATGGGGTGCGACATCATGTCGCATTTACAAACGAAATTATTTCACTATCATTCCCTTCGGCTTACGCAATCAAACACTACTGGTGTCTCATGTACTCCTCCCCGTGTACGACATCTTTTAAGTCATTGCTCGTGTTTTACAATACGAGCCGTGAAATTTAGCAGCGCGTGTTTCTGAAATTGCGTAAGCCAACTTTTTTCTGTCTGCATCCCGTCCCATTATTAATTTTTTCTGCGCATGAATTTCGCCGCATCAAACTCTATTTATTGGTTAACCTAATCTGCAAGCCATATAAATCAAGGGTGCGACAATATGTCACATTCCCAAGCTAATTTTTTATAGTTAGCATCCACGCGTTTTTAAAATTTGTTAAATCATAAAACGTGAGGAGAGTTGAAATGGCGAGGTCGCTTAGCGGAAAAAAATTATTTACATCCAGCTGTATTTTTATCAGTGTGATAAATGCGGCTTATGCTGAGGAAGAGGTTGTGACGGAGCTGTCGCCCATCACGGTCACTGCGGGTAGAGGGTCAAACCTTGAGAAGCTGGATGTCAATACAAGCGTTATCACTAAAGAGCAAGTTCAACAGTCTCCAGAAACTACCGTTGAGCAAATTCTCAACAAAATTCCCGGCGTATTTTCTCCTCAAGTCCCCGCGAATCAAATTCACCCAACAGGGCAAGTATTCAGCATCCGTGGCTTTGGCACGACTACGAATATCAACACGCTGGTGATGATTGATGGCATTCCTGTTAACGATCCTTACTTCCGCATTTTGAATTGGGGGGCGATTCCAAAAGATTCGATCGAGCGCATTGAAGTGATACGCGGCGGTGGTGCAAGCAGTATGTGGGGTAATTTGGCAATGGGAGGTATCGTCAATATCGTGTTGCGTGAGCCAGCTCCTAACGAAAAACGTATCAATCTCAGCTACGGTAGTTTCAATACCAAAAACGCTGATGTTGCGGCAACAGTAT
>CANFCA010000048.1 GCA_947445045.1 Gallionellaceae bacterium | reverse complement strand
CAAAAATCTGCACGTAGGTCAGTGGTAAAATTCACCACATAATTTCGTAGCGTGCTTCACGCGCCTAGTTTCTCCTTCCATATTCTTAAAGGTTCACGATGTATCCAGTTCACGATGTTGATGCCATTCTTTTACTCGCGATGTCGCTTGCTGCCAAGCGGCGGCCTGCGGAGCTGGTCGAGATCATTGCTGCGGCGGATCTGGCGCAAGGTGTTATCCCGCTTGAAGGAAAATTGATCGAGTCGTTTTATCGGCTTTCAGCTTACGGTTTGATCTGCGAGTTGGAGGGCGGTTACACGCTCACGGTGGATGCGCAGCAAATTATGACGATGGGACAGCGTAAAAAAGCATTGCCTGAAAAGCGCATATATAGCATCAAAGAAAATCTTGCCGACTACCATTTGAATGGTGAACACGTTGCTATTCTGGTGACGGAGGAGCAGGTCAGCGCGGCGGTTGCAGCACATCAGGCTGCTAAAAAAAATATGGGTAGAAGTTGGTTAGTGCCGAAACCCAAGCCCCTCGAGGACAACAATAAACGTCCGGGTTCGCGCAAGCCTTTCCCATTTCGTGCGAATAAGAAATGAACGACACCACTCCAAAAATTTCTGCACCAACAACAAACATTGTTGGAAAATCATTCAGCGAATTACCCCTATCTCCCGCTATGCAAGCTACTTTGCAGCAACTCGGTTATTTGACGATGACCCCGATACAGGCGGTCAGCTTGCCGATTGCATTGGCTGGACATGACCTGATTGCGCAAGCAAAAACGGGTAGCGGCAAGACGGCGGCGTTTTCACTGGCGTTGCTCACGAATTTGAATCCGCGTCGCTTTGCGGTTCAAGCGATGGTGCTGTGCCCGACGCGTGAACTGGCCGATCAAGTCACACAAGAAATACGCCGACTTGCGCGCTCTGCAGACAACATCAAAATTCTCACGCTGTGTGGCGGGAGCATTATGCGTACCCAGGTCAGCAGTTTGGAGCATGGCGCGCACATCATCGTCGGCACACCGGGTCGCATCATGGATCACATGGAGCGAGGCACGCTGAATTTGGAAGCGCTCAATACTTTGGTGCTGGACGAAGCGGATCGCATGTTGGAAATGGGGTTTGTGGATGACATCGCTTACGTGGCAAAGCGTTGCCCCGCTCAACGTCAGACGCTGATGTTCTCGGCCACTTACCCTGAAGGAATCGCGCGACTGGCGCGCCAGTTCATGCGCAATCCACAGGAAGTAAAGTTGCGCGAGCAGCATGAGGAAAGCAAGATACGCCAGCGATTTTACAAGGTCGAAAACGATGATCGTTTGCGGGCGGTTGGCATGCTGCTTAAACACTATCGCCCTGTCAGCACGTTGGCTTTTTGCAACACCAAACAACAATGCCGCGCATTGCTGGAAGTGCTGCATGGGCTAGGCATACACGCACTGACATTGAATGGCGATTTGGAGCAGCGCGAACGCGATCAAGTGCTGATCCAATTCGCCAATCGCAGTAGCTCGGTGTTGGTGGCAACCGATGTTGCCGCACGGGGATTAGACATCGCGCAACTCGAAGCCGTCATCAACGTCGATGTCACGCCCGATCCTGAAGTTCACATCCATCGCATCGGTCGCACTGGCCGTGCCGATCAGGACGGTTGGGCGTTGAGCTTATGCAGTGCCACTGACCGTAATCGCATTATCACTATCGCGCAAACGATGCGCATCGAACCAGAATGGCATGATCTGAGCGCGTTGCAAAACGATGATGATTCTCCGCTCGTGCCGCCTATGGTTACGCTGCAAATACTCGGTGGCCGTAAAGAAAAAATTCGTCCCGGTGACGTGCTGGGCGCGCTCACGGGCGAAGCAGGATTTACCCGTGAACAAGTCGGAAAAATCACCGTTACCGATCAATCTACCTACGTTGCGGTGACACGCAACATTGCTAACGAAGCGGTGCGCAAATTATCGGCAGGAAAGGTGAAGGGTAAGACGGTGAAGGTTCGTGCGCTTTAAGATTTAATAAAATCCGTTCGCCCTGAGCGTAACGCAGTGCAATCGAAGGGAGGTGCGACGCTCCCTTCGACTTCGGCGATAAAGCAGCCTACGCTCAGGGCGAACGGGATTTTTAGAGCCTGCTAAATTGCTCCAACCTCAACACCCACACCCGACCAAAGCGACTTCCCACTCACTTCTAAATAAGTAAGATAAGTCCGTAAATCAAATTCCAGTTGGTGATAGTCGGGTTCCATATAACGACATAGTTGGTAAAAAGCCTTGTCGTGTTCGCGTTCTTTGATGTGCGCCAATTCGTGAATCACGATCATGCGTAAAAATTCCGCTGGCATTTCCTTGAACACTGCTGCCACGCGAATTTCTCGCTTAGTTTTGAGATTGATGCCCTGCACTCGCGAAGAGCGAGTGTGCGTTCCTAGCGCGTGCTGGATGACATGCAACTTGCTATCAAACGCCACTTTGCTTAAAGGCTCGGCGTTACGCAAATACCTACCTTTGAGTTCTAGAACGTATTCATAAAGTGCTTTATCAGTGCGAACGTTGTGTGGAATTGGATATTTTTTCAGCAGCACTTCGCCAAGCTGCCCTTGCGCAATCAACTGTTGAACTTGCTCAGTTAATGAAACTGGATAGCCACTAAGAAAATTTGATGACGGCTGAGGGTGCATGGTTTAAGTTTGGAATTTGGCACGTCGCCAATTAATTCAGAAAAAATATAGCAATTCCTAGGGGGTTTATAGCTGGATATTAGCTGGCAAGCATATTAAAACTGGTGGTGATAATTGGAATACTCACAGAAATCTGTGTACCACGACCGGATATTCCATCAATTGAAAACACTCCTCCAAGCAAAATTACTCGTTCACGAATACCAAGCAATCCGAATGAACCTTGCTTGCCTTGATCCGACATTTCTATGCCGCGCCCATTGTCGCTAACTGTCAGTTCAATATTGTGACCACTTTGAATTAATCGAATTTCTACACTAGATGCCTGAGCGTGTTTAACAACGTTAGTGAGAGATTCTTGAGTGATGCGATAAAGCGCGGAGGCTGCTGGTTCGAGAATAGGAGTTACATTTCCATCAACATTTAGTTTGAAGTCAATTTCGGATTGCTTTGAAAAACTGCCTATTAACCATTCAAGTGCAGCCGCTAATCCAACATCGTCCAGTATCGGAGGTCTCAAGTCGCTGGCAATCCGGCGTGTGGCAGAAATCGTCGTGTTTAGAATGGTGAGCATATCTTCGGCGAGCGCATCGAGTTTTATATCGTTTAC
This sequence comes from Gallionellaceae bacterium, assembly GCA_947445045.1. Lineage (GTDB taxonomy): Bacteria > Pseudomonadota > Gammaproteobacteria > Burkholderiales > Gallionellaceae > Gallionella. The sequence goes on along the minus strand of CANFCA010000048.1, from coordinate 4,168 downwards.
TGGCAGTGCTGCACGTAAAGAGCCTAAGTACATTTTGGACGCAACCAGTAATTGGCCTAACTCATCGTGTAAATCACGAGCAGTTCTCCTACGTTCAGACTCTAACGCTTCATTAGCGACTTTGGATAGTCCTCGTAACTGTTGTTGGCTAAGCCTGAGATCATTCTCGATGCGCTTGCGTTCAGTGATGTCGGTATAGGTTCCTATCATGCGCAAAGGCCTGCCACTTCCAGTTCTGCTAACGATCATGCCGCGATCGAGTATCCACAGGTATTGACCATCCTTGCAGCGGACACGAAGTTCTAAATTGTAACTGCTGATTTTGTTGTCGAGATATTCACTTAGCATTGTAAGCGCATAGTCTTTGTCATCTGGGTGGTAACGTGACTCACATTCATCGAGCGTGTTGCCTATCTCATTTTCAGCATAGCCCAGCATCTCTTTCCAACGCTTGGATAAATGAACTGTATTGGTGTCAATCTCCCAATCCCACACGCCGTCTCCAGCACCTTCAAGTGCAAATTTCCAACGGAATTCGCTGATTTTTAAGGTCTGCTCAATTTGTTTGCGTGGGGTGATGTCAATATGTGTACCAACCATGCGTTCTGGTTTGCCAGCAGAACTTCGTGTAATCACACTGCCCCGACATAAAATCCATTTATAGTTGCCATCCTTACAACGCAAGCGCTGTTCGGAAACATACTGCCCTTCGATTTCACCTGCCAGATATTTTTCGAGGTGGGTAATAGCAGCGGGTTTGTCTTGGGGATGAAGCAGGGTACCTAAATGTTCTGGGGTGGGCTCAATCTCTGTTGTGCTGTAGCCTAACATTTCGGCATAACTCTTCGAGAAATCTAGACGGTTGGCAGGGATGTCCCAATCCCAAATCGCATCACCAGTGCCTTCCAATGCTAGCCGCCAGCGTTCATCAATCAGGCTTTGGAGATGGTGTTCTTTCTCGCGCTGATACTGTTCTTCTTTGAGTGTTTCGTAATTCCAGAAGATAAGGAATAGCGCGACCAGATACACACATGATGCGATGATGTCGAAGTGGGAGTAACCGGTTTTAATTGCGGGAATGAATTGGGCTAAGGCAATCATCATGATGATGAACAAGAGCCAATTAACCCCAGTGCGCAAACCTTTTAGAAGAAATGCTGCTGCTAAAACTAGAAAGAATGATGAGAGTCGTGTGGCTTGATAAGGCGCAAAAAGATAGATGCCATAAAATACACAAAACGTAATGGAGATGGAAATCGTGCTAATTAACTCGACTTTGTCTCTATGTCGTTTTAAGAAAAAAAGTAGCGCAATAGCAGCACCGGAAAGTATAAAGTCGAGCATGCCCAAGATGGGGTTTAGCTGCCAACGATAAATTCCCATGACCAGCGCAACAGGAGCAACGAGTAGATAGATGCTATAGAGGTAAACAACCTTGTGTTTCAAGAGCAGCTCATGCTCAGCGTAGGGTTGATTCAGCCCGAGCAGATTGAGTAGATTATTCATGTTTGAAAACTTCTCCAGTCTTAATCTAGCTGCTCAGGTGTTTCTACCTTTCGTTTGCAGCGGTATTGAAAAGCGGAAGCTGCCATATGCAGCAGCCCGCAGTTCAATCTGTCAGCAGCAAAGTTTTGCTGACAAGGAAAGCTTATTTAGCCTTCACCGGCTTCGCTGCAACCTGTGGCAAATGCCAGATGTCGCGGTTGTAATCCATGATGGTGCGGTCGCTGGAGAATTTTCCGCTGGTCGCCGTATTGATGATGCTCATACGTGTCCAGTGTTCGGTATCGCGATACGCGGTTGCGACTTCTTCTTGCGCATCAACATAACTGCGGAAATCTGCCGCTGTCAGCCATGGATCACCTGAGCTATAGATAGATTGAATGATCGGATCAAAAATTCCCTGCTCGAACAAGTTGAAGTGTCCGCTTTCCAATAGGTGCATCACGCGGTGTAGATCTTCATCCGCAGCAACGATTGCACTTGGGTTGTAGTGACCGCGTGTTGCTTCCACTTCCTCGGCGGTAAGACCGAATAGGAAGAAGTTCTCATCGCCGGCTTCTTCGCGGATTTCGATGTTTGCGCCATCTAGCGTGCCGATGGTCAGCGCGCCGTTCATCATAAATTTCATGTTGCCTGTACCGGACGCTTCTTTACCCGCAGTGGAAATTTGTTCGGATAAATCGCTTCCCGCGCAGATGATTTCCATTGCCGAGACGCGATAGTTAGGCAAGAAGGCGAGCTTTAGTAAGCCTGCAGTAGCTGGATCATTGTTGATTACTTGACCCACTGCGCTCACCAGTTTGATGATGCGTTTCGCCATCATGTAGCCGGGCGCAGCTTTGCCGCCAATCAGCACGCAACGTGGTGTCCAGTTCGCCGTGTCGCCGCGCTTGATGCGGTCGTATAGGTGAATCACATGTAGCACGTTGAGCAGTTGCCGCTTGTATTCGTGGATGCGTTTTACTTGCACATCGAACATCGCGTTGGTGTCGAAAGTTACATCGCAATCACGTTGCACCAACTCGGCAAGACGCGCCTTGTTGAGTTGCTTGATGTTGCGCCATTCGCTGCGGAAGGCGGCATTGTCGGCGTGCGGCGCAAGTTGTTTGAGCTGCGACATTTCGGTGATCCAGCCTTCACCGATGGTGCGCTTAATTAAGTTACTTAGCGCAGGGTTGCTCGATACCATCCAGCGGCGAGCGGTAACCCCATTGGTTTTGTTGTTGAATTTTTCTGGCCATAGCTCGTAAAAATCATGGAACAAATGCTGTTGTAATAATTGCGTGTGCAATTCAGCCACGCCGTTTACCGACACGCTGGCGACTACCGCCATATATGCCATACGCACGTGTTTTTCATCGCCCTCTTCGATAATCGACATGCGCCGTTGGCGGTCTATGTCCCCAGGCCAACGTGTCGCAACCACCTTCATAAAGCGCGCGTTAATCTCGTAAATAATTTCCAGCAGTCGCGGCAATAGCCTGCCGAACATACTCACCGACCAACGCTCCAATGCCTCTGGAAGTAGGGTGTGATTGGTATAAGCGACGGTGCGAGAAGTGATGCTCCAAGCGGCATCCCAGCCTAGCCCATGCTCGTCCATGAGTAAGCGCATCAACTCAGGTACGGCGCACGTTGGGTGGGTGTCATTCAACTGGAAAAAATTCTTGTCGGCAAATCCGCTGAAATCTTTGCCCTGTTTATTTACCCAATTGCGCAGCACATCTTGCAAGCTCGCAGAGGCAAGAAAATACTGTTGGCGCAAACGCAACTCTTTGCCATTCTCGCTGGAATCATTGGGGTACAACACCATGGTGATGTGTTCGGCATTGTTTTTTGCCGACACCGCATCGGAATAACTACCTGCGTTAAATTCGTTCAAATCAAACTCGTCAGTGGCAGTCGCTTTCCACAAGCGCAGCGTGTTGACTGTGCCATTGCGATAGCCTGGTACGGGCACGTCGTAAGGGACAGCAATCACGTCGTGAGTGTCTTTCCAATGTGAGTGCATTGCGCCGCCCACATCGCGGTAATGTTCGGTTTGTCCGCCAAATTTCACTCGCACGTTAAATTCTGGGCGCTCAATTTCCCACGGGTTGCCATTTTTCAACCAATGATCAGGCTCTTCGACTTGGTAACCGTTTTCAATTTTCTGACGGAACATGCCATATTCGTAGCGCAGACCATAGCCCTTTACAGGCAACTGCAAGGTGGCACAACTATCCAAGAAACACGCCGCTAAACGACCTAAGCCACCATTGCCCAATCCTGCATCATTTTCTTGATCGATGATTTCTTCAAATGCCAAACCCAGCTTACCCAGCGCGTTAGGGATAGAGGATTCCACTTCCATATTCAGCAGGGCATTGCCTAAGGCTCTGCCCATCAAAAATTCCAGCGACAAGTAGTAGGTGCGCTTGCAGTCCTGCTCGTTGTAAGCGTGCTGGGTTTTTTTCCAACGCTCGACCAAGCGATCACGCATCGATAGCGAGAGCGAGGTGTAAACGTAATAAGTCGCCTGAGTGAGTTTGTCACGACCTAAAGTGCGGCTGAAATAACGGCGAAAATCTTCGACGATGCTTTCGCCATCCATGCCCAAGGCAGGCAGTTCGGTAATGGTAGGTAATGGTTTGCTGATAACAAAAGGTTTGGTATTGATGATGAT
>CANFCA010000047.1 GCA_947445045.1 Gallionellaceae bacterium | reverse complement strand
CGAAATTTTTGATACTCAATATCGTCGGTGCATAAGGTGTCACCGTGGCTGAGTAAAGTCGGCGTGCCATATAAATCAAGCTGCGTAGGGTCATCAAGCAATGTCGCTTTGCAGGCACGGGCTAACTCAACTCCCATCAATAAATCACGGTTGCCGTGTAATAAATAAACTTTAACATCGCGTTCCGCAAGACCACGTAATGCACTGACGACTTGGCTGTGAAAGGAGTCATGCAAGTCATCATCTCCCGCCCAGTATTCAAACAAATCACCAAGGATGTACAGCGCCTCAGCTTGCGGTGCGATATTGGCGATGAAATGCTGGAACGGAAGCATGCTGTGCGGTTGGTCAGCACTCAAATGTAAGTCGGAAATAAATAAGCTGTGGGTCATAAAGTAAAACGGCGCGTTATGCGCCGTTTTTATTATTGAATCACTTCCGCTTTGGTAATGATGACATCTTCTTCTGGTACGTCTTGGAAGCCTGCGCGCATTCCTGTTTTGACTTGTTTGATTTTATCGACGACTTCTTTGCCTTCGACAACTTTGCCGAACACGCAGTAGCCCCAGCCATCTTGCCCCGGATAGCTGAGGAAGCCGTTGTCTTTTACGTTGATGAAGAATTGCGCGGTCGCTGAATGCGGGTCGCCAGTACGCGCCATCGCGATGGTGTAGTTCTCGTTTTTCAAACCATTATTGGCTTCATTTTGGATTGGTGCGTTGGTTTTCTTTTGTTTCATGCTGGGCTCAAAGCCGCCGCCTTGAATCATAAAGTTGCCGATAACACGGTGAAAAATAGTGCCTTCATAAAAGCCGGCATTCACATAATCCAGAAAATTTTTGACCGTGTTAGGTGCTTTTTCACCGTCCAGTTGTAATGTGATAGTGCCGAGATTGGTGTGCAGTTTGACCATGGATTTAGTTCCTTGAGTTGATGAAGGGGTGGGAATGGGTTTGGGTTTGTTTGGTATCAGTTGGGCATGAGAAAGCTGCATGGTGCTGTACATCAGTATTGCGAACATCGCAGTGAAGAGTTGTTTCATATTTATGCGGCTCCTTCGTAGATGATTTGCCAAGTGTTGTTTTGCTTAATCCAGTATTGCCGTTTTTTCATTTTATTTGCTAAGTTATTGCTATTGTAATCTTGCTCGAAATTTACCACCACAATATTGGGTTGGTCGGGATAGGCGAATACGCTGACATTGCTGATGCCCACTTTAATCCATGATTTTCCGCTATTCACTAACTGCTTTTGTTTTGCCCACGCTGCGTAATTCATGTTGTTGTCGTTCGCAAAGCTGGCTGAATAATGTTTGAGATAAGCATTGGTATCGAGGCTGGACCAATCTTTGCGCCACTGTTCAATTTCATGCATCAATGCGGCATGGTCGCTTTGATCGGCATCCGTACTGGGGTCGATTTGGCTGGCGATGATGACGGGTGTAACGCCGATTTGCAAGTAAGGGGCGAGCTTGTTCAAATCTTCGTTGGTCAACACGACGCAGCCATTGCTAGCCTTTGGTGGGCGACTGTAAGTGTCGCTGGGCGTGCCATGCAGCCAGATGCCCTTACCGGTGTGATTGTTTTTTTCATCCCATTCGTTTGGATAGCTGAGTGGGAAGGCCCCGCTGCCATACATATCAGGAAGCTGCGTTTTAGATAAATCAGAAGCAATAAAGTAAACACCTATCGGTGTGCGTTGATCGCCTTCGGAAACTTTCTTTGTGCCTAACTTGCCGATGGTGACGTAAAAATCAGTGACGTAACGCGGCTCACCATTTACGTTTTGATAAACGAATAAAGTAGAGCGGCTGGTATCAACGACTAAAACATATTTTTGCTCAGCATCAAGCTGCCACAAGAAACGCGGCACGAGCTTGGTGTCAGAAGGAGAAAGGATGCGATTGAGCCGGACGCGAGCCTCGTCGCGCAAGTCATCAATTTGGTCGTTTGAGGCATTTGCTGCGTCGCCGAAATGATTGAGCGCGCCCGCGCGTGCCATCAGCAAATCGCCTTTGACTAATTGCGCTAATCTAAAGTTAGGGTTGGTATGCAACAGCTTATCAACCTGATTCAGTGCGCTATCAAGATGATTATCATTGATGGATTGCAGGCTTTTCACTAGCTGAGCTTCGCTATCATGCGTATCCGCAGCTTGGGCAAAGCCCGCTATTAAGCCGCACAGCAACAAAGGAATGAATTTTGATTTAGACATAACTTACTTAACACGCTCTTCTTGTATCAGCCATTTCTCGCCAGATTTAGCCATCAATAAGGTTTTGCTGCTTGAGGTTCTAAACTGACCAGCTGCGTATGACTGACGAAACTCAACCCTTGCATGATCGGTGTCGATAAATGAGGTGTTCGGATTATTGATGCCGACATGGATCGATTTTGGTTTGTTGATACGCTCTTTACGTTCAGCTTCCCAAGCTGTGCGGCTTGCGCCTTTCGGCGCTTTGAAATCTGCCGCGTAATGCGCTAAGTATTTGCTGGTGTTTTTTGCTGACCAAGCTGCAGCCCACTCTTGTACAGCTTTCAATACTTCTTTGCTTTGGTCTGAGGTGGCGGCGTGCCCAGTTGTTGCCGGCTTTACGTCAGCTGACTGGGTTGCGACATCAGGCGGCTTTACAACAACGGCGGGCGTAGAAGTAGCCACTTCAGAGCGGCTAGGTTTGCGTGAGGTATCGCCGAATAAATCTTGAATCATGGCCAACTTGGTTTGTGTCGCAGTGTTTCCGTGATCTAGTTTCAAGGCGCGGTCGTAGGCTTGACTCGCCATTTTTGCGTAGATGTCGCCCAAATTTTCGTGGGCAGTGGCGTAGCTAGGATGGGTGCGTATCGCCATCTCCAATGACAATCGGGCTTTGTCGTATTGCCCTTGATTGGCATACAGCACCGCGAGGTTGTTATAGGGCTCTGGCAATTCTGGATAGTCGTTAGTCAATGCTGAGAATACTTTAATCGCTTCGTCCGCTTTATTTTGCTCAGTGAGCACTAACCCTTTGAGAAAGCGTGCTTGTGCATCTTTAGGTTTTTTGGTGAGTATCTCGTTGATCTTATCTAAGGCTTGGCTATATTGCGTTTGCTTAAATAATTTATTCGCATCGGCAAGATCATCAGCTTGCGCGCTAAGGCAAGTGCTAATCAATAATGCACCACTGAATAAACTGGCCTGTAGTTTAAAACACTTAAACATAGTCATAGTGCGAGAAATCCTAGGAGGTTATTTCATAAGGCGTGGATTCTACCAAAGAACCTGACAGGTTTGACACGGAATGTCTACCTGAGTTGCTTGATATTTTCGAGTAGAATTCGCATTGCCTAAATTCCAATCCATCTTTTGAAAGTGAAGTAATGAGTAGCGCGCCAACACCCATCGTTTCAAATTTCATCCGCACCATTATTGATGCAGACTTAGCCAGTGGTAAGCACGGCAACATAGTTACGCGCTTCCCACCTGAGCCGAATGGTTATTTGCATGTTGGACATGCAAAATCCATATGTTTGAATTTTGGTTTGGCGCAAGATTATCAAGGTAAATGTAATTTACGCTTTGATGATACCAACCCCGAAAAAGAAAGTCAGGAATACGCACAATCCATTCAAAACGATGTGCGTTGGCTAGGGTTTGAATGGAACGGTGAGGTGCGCTGGGCTTCGGATTATTTTGAACAACTTTATCAATTCGCAGTCGAGTTAACCGAGAAGGGCTTGGCTTATGTGGACGATCTAACGCCTGAGCAGATGCGTGAGTATCGCGGCACATTGACGCAAGCGGGCAAGAGCAGTCCGTCTCGTGAGCGTTCGGTGGCAGAAAATTTGGACTTGTTCGCGCGGATGAGGGCTGGCGAATTTGCTGACGGCAGCATGGTGCTGCGTGCCAAAATTGACATGGCTTCGCCGAACATGAATATGCGTGATCCTGTGATTTATCGCATTCGCCGCGCTCACCATATCCGCACTGGGGATGTGTGGTGTATCTATCCCATGTATGACTACACGCATTGTATTTCGGATGCGTTGGAAGGTATTACGCATTCTTTGTGTACTTTGGAATTTGAAGATCACAGACCTTTATATGATTGGGTGTTGGATAACCTGAGTATCAAATGTCATCCGCGCCAATATGAATTTTCACGACTGGAGCTGCACTACACCATCACCAGCAAACGTAAGTTGTTGCAATTGGTAAACGATAAACACGTATCAGGTTGGGATGATCCACGTATGCCCACAATTTCGGGAATGCGTCGCCGTGGTTATACGCCAGATGGCATACGTGAATTCGCCAAACGCGTTGGAATTTCCAAAAGCAATAACACCGTAGATATGAGTGTTTTGGAAGGTTGTGTACGCGAAGATTTAGAGGCGAAGGCTGCCCGCGTTATGGCCGTGATTAAGCCGCTTAAAGTAGTAGTGACTAATTTTATTGAAGGACAGACAGAATCGCGTGTTGCGGGATTTCATCCGCAACATCCGGAGTTTGGCGAGCGGCTCGTACCCTTTGCGAAAGAAATTTGGATAGAGGCTGACGACTTTAGCGTGAATCCTCCCGAAGGTTGGCAACGACTTACTGTTGGCGGAGAAGTGCGACTGCGTTACAGCTACGTGTTGCGCTGTGATGAATTGATTAAAGATGCAGCGGGAAATGTAGTTGAACTCCGGTGTTCAATTGATCCTGATACGCTGGGTAAAAATCCTGTGGGTCGTAAAGTTAAAGGCGTAATTCATTGGCTATCCGTGGAACATGCTTTGCCAGCGGAAATTCGACTTTATGATCGGTTGTTCACCGTGCCAGAACCAGATGCCGACAAGAATGTGGACTTCTGCACATACCTTAATCCAAAATCATTAGCTGTTGTGCAAGGTTGGGTCGAAGCAGTAGTTCGTGAAGCTGCGTCAGAAACGCGTTATCAGTTTGAGCGTTTAGGTTATTTTTGTACGGATCGTTATGCGCATCTACCTGGCAAGAAAATAGTTTTTAATTTGACCGCAACATTGAAAGATACGTGGGAGAAATAGCCAATGTTTTAGAATTTGTTTGGCTAAATAAAAAACGCATGGCTTCCACCATGCGTTTTTTACAACTAACTAAAAGGCTTACTTGCTTGGGCTGAGGTGTGTAACCGCGCCGAAGCTACCTACCCACTTTCCACCTTTTGCATCGGTGTCCATTGCAAATACAGTATCAGAGAATAACCCATCTTTGGTGGTGAGCGTTTTGAATTTATCGCCGTCAAAACTAGCGAGTCCATTATTTGTGCCGATCCACATTTTTCCAGCAGGGTCTTGGCTCAACATGAAAACATGGTTGCCTGGCAAGCCATCTGCCATGCTGTAATTTTTCCACTTGCTTCCATCGAAGCGTGCCAAGCCACCGCCCCAAGTTCCACACCACACAATGCCATTTTTATCTACAAGTAACGACACGATGTAGTTGGGGTTGTATGCACCGCCACCAGCCACGCCAGCCAAACCCATTTCTTTTGCTTGTTTTGCATGGTGCTCAGAAAATTTTGCTGGGTCAGTGCCGAATTGCGGATCGTTTTTAATTTTCTCGAAATCCACGCCTACACCTTTTTCGTGGTTCCAGTTTTGCCATTTGTCGTCTTTGAATTTTCCTAAGCCACCTTCGGTAGCCAGCCAAATTGTGCCGTCTTTACCCTCTGTTAGGCTGTACACCCAGTCATTCGGCAATCCGCCCTTAGTGTTTTCAACCGTATAAGTATCCCACTTGGAGCGATCTTTTAAATTGCCGCCACGAATGCGGTTTGCGCCTGACCAAGTTGCAATCCAAATGTCACCGTTGGATGCCTTGAGCACTTTGTAAACAAACGCATCTGCTAGTCCGTTCGGGATGTTGTAGTTTTCCCATTTGTCACTGGCTTCATCGTATATAGACATGCCGCCGCCATACGTGCCTACAACAATGCGACCATCTAACTTGCTGACGTGAAATATACCTTTGGAAAGAAGCCCATCGCGATTATCGAACTGGCGAAAATCGTCAGTTTCAGTATTGTAGCGTATCACTCCATTTGAAGTGCCAACCCATACAACTTTACCGTCAATGAAAATGGCTTTAACATTCTCATTCCCTATTCTGAAGTGGGTGAATTTAGCATTCTTGTCAGGCACACTTTTCCCGCTTCTACCATCTTGTTGTTGTGCGCTTTGATCCCCTTTTGATCCCTGACCATCTCTGTTTACATCAGGATGCCCTGGGGGTAGTTGCCCAGGTTGGGTCGTCGTCGAGTCTGATTTCGGTGTGGCAGTTTGCTTGTCTTCAGATTTTTTGGTACACCCTGTAGTGTAAACTCCAGCGATGACGCAAATCGTTAAAATTACAGAACGTGTTAATAATTTTGTATTAAGTTGCATTTGTATTTCCCCTTGAAATATTCGTTACAAATCTAAAAAATTGAATCATTAGGTTATTGGCCAATACGAGCTACGCCTCGTTGCGTACCTGCCCAAATATCACCATTAGGCGCGAGGGCCAATGCATATACATTGTTTGCTAATAGACCTGAACCTTTGTCGTAATTATGCCAAGTTTTGCCGTCATAGCGGCTCAAGCCATTGTTTGTGCCAAACCAAAGAACTCCGCCAGGTTCTTGAATAATGCTATAGACGATGTCACCTGCTAAGCCATCGCGAGTTGTATAGTTACGCCAGAGTTTTCCATCGAAACGGCTCACCCCGCCTCCCCACGTACCAGCCCATATTGCCTGATCAGGGGATACAAGTAGAGCAAATACATAACTAGGATTGTAAGTCATTTTCCCGCCGCCGGATAACATGCTTAAATCATGGCGGGAGCGAGTTCCTAATCCGGTATTTGGGCTGGCAGAAAGCTTGCTTTTATTGGGAGCACCAAGTCCATCTTTGTGGCTCCAGGCACGCCATGTTTTGCCGTCAAACATTGAAACGCCCCCTTCTGTGCCGAACCATACTTGATCTTTTTTATCTACCGCGATTCCATACACCCATTCGTTGATTAATTCTTTCACATAGGTAGTGAATTTCATATCCTTAAGGCTGACTTTATTGACCCCAGCCCAAGTTCCTATCCATAAATCCCCGTTGCTTTGGCTGGCGAAAGAATATACCCAATAGTCGGCTAAACCATGCATCGGAAAATAAGTTTTCCATTTTCCATCACGGTATCGTGAAACGCCGCCCGCATTTGTTCCAAACCATTTGTAATCATCTTTATCTATAGCGACGGCAAATACATATTCGTTGGCTAAGCCGCTATCACGGGTAAAGGTGTTGCGCACTGAGCGTGTGGATAAATCAATTTCGCTCACCCCCACTGAACTGCCTACCCAGAGGGATTTTTTCTTGGGCTCGATTGTGAGTGCACGTACATTAACGTATTCGCCAACTTCAAAAGTTTCAAGCACATGAGGGAAGCTGCCATTAGCTGCCTCAACTGATTTAATACCAATAGCTACAATGCAAAATGAAAGCAATAAT
>CANFCA010000046.1 GCA_947445045.1 Gallionellaceae bacterium | reverse complement strand
AGCGTGAGTTTTTCACCGCCATAGCCAGCTTTAGTTCCTTTCACCATCTTATTTGGATCTTCAATAACTGACTTCACTTCAATAACAAATTTATTATCTGTTTGATAAGCGGCGTGATCCCATTGCCCTTTAGGGTCAATCACCATGCGAACATTTTCACCTTGAACAAATGTATCTACGCCTTGCACGGGTGTTCCAAAATCAACCACGTCCAATTTGCGTGCCAAATTAACTGGCAAGTTTGTCTTTAAGAAATCAACAACCAAAGCTGTACCTTGTTGGCGTATATCAATACCGATACCTGGGTCTGACAAATCAACTTGAATGCGTCCCTCTCCATTTTTACCACGGCGAAAATCAATATCACGCAAAGTATGTTTTTGCGCCGCACCCTGCTTTGGCTCAGAAAAACGAGTTGCTTTATCTGCCGCCACTGTGTTAACCATTTTCCCATGCAAAGTAATCATCAAACTGCTGCCAACAATTTTTGTGTCGTAGGTTAGCATCTGCTCGAGATTGACCACTAAACGAGTACGGTTACCGGCTTGAACAATGTTGGCACTGCGCAATCCATTTTCGGTGAAATCCTGAACTGATTTCCCTAAGCCATTTGCGGTATTTGGGAAGTCAAATGCGATACGCGGAGGAGAGTTTATGGTGAACCCCGCAGGCAATTCAGTTAATGGCTTTAGTAATTCGATTTTCATCACCATCGAGCCATCAGAGCTAGTGCTGACGCTCAAACCGTTAATACTGTTTGAGTCTGCGGCCAGTGCATTCACACTTAATCCAGCCAAAATGACACCCAATCCCAATAATTGCAATGCGTTAGTAAATACGTTATACGGTTTCATTTTTACTCCAATCACTCAATTAATTGTAGCGTACTAATACGCTCAGTCCAGTCACCCGAACTATCTTGCACCATTTCTTTAATGGTTACCTCAGTACCAGCCACTTCTTTTATCAAGCCAAAATTCAAGCCCACATAGTTACCGGCCTTAACACGATACAACTTGTTATCAGGAGCGCGTATTACGGCAAAACCCACTCTATTTTGAGCTAAGTAACCGACCATTTTAAGACTCTCAAGTGGGAACTCTTCCAATGCTTGCTTGGGTCGCTCCAAATCTGGCTGATTCGCCCCAACTGGGCCGCTAGTTCTCAACTCTGGCTTGCGGGGCTTGAACGGATCTGGCAAATTTGTGTCGTTATTGTAGGCAAAAGATTCGTAAGGCTTAACTTCTGGCGGCGGGGCAATCTTACCGCGCATATCCGCACCCGAATTCTTTACAAAATCACGCAAGTCCTGAAACTCTTCACCCCCGCATCCAGATAGCAAGAAAGAAACTAGCACAAGAAAAATCAATCTCATTTCTTCGCTCCTGCAGGTTGAGTTGCTTTTTTCTGTGCCGCAACCTCTTGATCATCCAAATAACGAAAGGTTTTTGCAGTTGCATCCATGACCAATCCACCATTAGCTGGAGTGATAGCAATGTCGTTTAGCGTCACGATACGCGGCAACATAGCAATGTCGCCTGAAAATTTACCAACATCGTCATAATTTCCCGTCACTCTTATTGCGATTGGCTGCTCAGTAAATGCTCCATTTACTTTTTCTGCGCTTGGCCGGAATAATTCGAACTGTAATCCGCGACCCAACCCTGCTTGATTTATATCAGTTAGTAGTGCATCCATTTCTGATTTACTGGGCAACTGCTTCAGCAATGCACCAAAAGACTCTTGAGTCTCGGTAAGCTGTTTTTTTATTAAATCTAAGTTAATTGCCTCTTTCTTTTTAACCAAGAATGCCTCTTTTAGCTGCACCTCTTCATCTTTAATTCGACTCAAATTCTCCCATTGCCCTTGCCAAATAAATGCCGCACCCGCTACAACCACGGCTGCGAAAAATGCCGCGAAAGCAAGGATTTTAGCTGGCCATGGCCAAGCACCAGGGGTTTTGGGGTTCAGGCTTTTTAAGTCATCTAGAGTCATCATGGCATCTAACCCTTGGCAGCAGCAGGTTTAGGGGAGGGGGGTGCTGCGACAATTTTGGGTTTAGTCAACGCAAAGTTCAATGAAAACTCTCCCACACGACTGCCTGCCGTAGTTACCGCATGTATTTCCACCAGCGAAGGTGCTTCCAGCCAAGGTGAATCTTCAACTGCGCGCATCAAAGTAGAAATTCGTGAATTAGATTGCGCATATCCAACCATATTGATTTTATCGCCTGATTGCTTCAAAGTCTTAATATACACACCGTCAGGCAAGATGCGCAGCATCTGATCGAGCAGATGCACGGTATCAGAACGTGTGCTTTGCAACCCTTCCACCACATTTTTACGTGCTAGCAAAGCTTGAGTTTGCTCGCGCAATTTTTTGATTTCCTCGATTTGCTTATCTAAGACAGTCGTCTCTTGCTTCAAATAGGCGTTACGTCTTTCTTGATAGGCTATTTTTGCGTCTATCGCCACTTGCACGGAACCGACAAGTATCCCAGCCAATACTACTGATATAACTCCCAGCGCAATAAATTGAATCTGCTTCGCACGGCGTTTTTCTGCCCGATGGGGTAATAAATTAATACGCATCATGATGGATCAAACCTCCGCATGGCTAGGCCGCAAGCAATAATCAACGATGGCGCATCAGCTTGCAACTGTTTAGGTTTAATACGGCTTGATAACGTCATCATGGCAAAAGGATTGGCCACCATAGTACTCACTTGAGTTCGCGTTGCCACTGCATCGTCCAATCTTGGCAATGCAGCGCACCCCCCAGCCAACACAATGAAATCAACCTCATTATATTGCGACGAAGCATAAAAAAATTGCAACGCACGCGTAATCTCCGCCACGATGTTTTCGCGGAACGGCTCTAACACATCGCCCTCATAATTATCTGGCAAGCCACCATTGCGCTTGCCAGCTTCGGCCTCTTCTGCAGATAAACCAAAGGTATTTTGAATTTGTTGCGTGAGTTGATCGCCGCCGATTTGTTGATCTCTTGAGTAGATGGATTGCCCGTTACGCAATACATTTACATTCATCACAATCGCGCCGATATTAACCAGCGCGACGCATTTATCGACCGCACCGTCCGGTAATTGGATGCTAATTTGCTCAAACGCCAATTGAGCTGCAAAGGGCTCCACATCCATCACTACCGTTTTTAATCCTGATGCCTGCGCCGCTGCAACACGATCTTCAACATTGGCTTTGCGAGAAGCTGCCAACATCACTTCAACCTCATCGGCATTGCCAAGCGCAGGACCGATTACCTGAAAATCCAGATTCACTTCATCAAGGGCAAAAGGAATATATTGATTCGCTTCAGATTCAACCTGATACTCCAAATCTTCTTCGCGCATGCCCGCTGGCAAGAGAATTTTTTTTGTAATCACCGTTGCTGCGGGCAAGGCCAAACTGATATTTTTTATTCGCGTTCCGAGTCGCCGCCACGCGCGCTGCATGCTTTCCGAAACCGCTTCAAGATTATTGATATTGCCATCACTCACCGCGCCTTTAGGCAGCAGCTCAATGGCGTAACGCTCTACCGTGTAGCCTGTTTTTTTTGGTGACAAGCTTAACTCAACCATTTTGACTGACGATGAGCTAATATCTACGCCGACCAACGGGGGCGTTGAAGCACTTAAAAAGTCCAGCGGGATGTCAAAATTTGCTTTAATCATAGGCTGTTTAGAGCGTTATTTGTACAAAGTGGTTTAAATCCTAGCAATAACTATAAAGCGTGTAAAGCTATTTTTAATAGTTAATTAAATTCGGATAGCCGATATAATTTCAAACACCATATCATTTTTTTTCACATTCGGACAACTATACATGACTTCACGTCGCTGGCTTTTACCTGCTTTAGTCATCCTTACACTCGTGATGCTGCCCGCCATTTTGCTGGGCTTGGTGGTGATGCTAACTTACCCAACTTTGCCATCTTTAGATGCTTTGACCGACTATCGTCCGAAAATTCCATTACGCATTTACAGTGCTGAAGGTACGCTACTTAATGAATTCGGTGAAGAGCGTCGAGCATTGGTTAAAATTGCCGAAGTCCCAGTAATTATGAAGC
This sequence comes from Gallionellaceae bacterium, assembly GCA_947445045.1. GTDB lineage: Bacteria > Pseudomonadota > Gammaproteobacteria > Burkholderiales > Gallionellaceae > Gallionella. The sequence goes on along the minus strand of CANFCA010000046.1, from coordinate 3,436 downwards.
AAGCAATTCTGGCCGCCGAAGATGATCGCTTCTATGAGCATGGCGGCATAGATTACATGGGTGTGTTACGCGCAGCCATTTCCAATTTCAGCTCAGGTGGTGCCAAACAAGGTGCCAGCACAATTACAATGCAAGTGGCTCGCAATTTTTTTCTTTCTAAAGAAAAGACCTACACGAGAAAATTTAATGAAGTTTTACTGACTTTTAAAATTGAACACAGCTTAACCAAAGATGAAATCCTCCAGCTTTACATCAATCAAATTTATTTAGGTCAACGCGCGTATGGCTTTGCCGCAGCGGCAAACGTATATTTTGGTAAGTCCATTTCGCAACTCACCATTCCTGAAGCCGCCATGCTTGCTGGCTTGCCAAAAGCACCTTCAACCTACAATCCAGTGGTCAATCCTAAACGTGCAAAACTCCGCCAGATGTATGTTTTGCGCCGCATGAATGAACTTCATTACATTAACGATGAGCAATTTAAGGCCGCGCAACTTCAACCTGTCGAAACAATACGTGGCGGTCAAGAATTTGCAGTTAAAGCCGAATACTTATCCGAAATGGCAAGGCAAATCGTCTATGACAAATATCAGGATGATGCCTACACTCAAGGATTTAAGGTTTACACCACCATACGCCAGCAGGATCAATTGGCTGCCTACAAGGCGGTGCGCAAAGGCGTGATGGATTATGATCGACGCAATGGCTATCGCGGCCCAGAAGGATTTGTCGATTTGCAGGGTAGTAATTTAGACAGCGAGATACTTGAAGAAGGCTTGCAGGACTTTGATGACAATGATGATTTAGTCCCTGCCATTGTTATTGCTGCTTCACCCACTATGATACGCGCCTACACTAAGCGAGGAGAAACGCTTGAAATTAGTGGCGAAGGATTACGTTTCGCGCTGCCCAACTTGAATAAAAAAGTAGCGCTAAATCAGCGTATCAATCCTGGCTCTGTCATCAGGTTGCAAAAAAATGAGAAGGATGTCTGGCAAATCAGCCAACTTCCTCAGGTTCAAGCGGCTTTTGTTTCCGGAAGTCCGCAAGATGGCGCAATATTCTCTTTGATTGGCGGCTTTGACTTTTCCCGCAATCAATTCAATCATATTACGCAAGCTTTCCGCCAGCCCGGCTCCAGCTTTAAGCCTTTTGTATATTCCGCTGCGCTGGAAAAGGGCTTTACACCCGCAACAGTTATCAATGATGCGCCTATCGTATTTGATGCTGAGCAAACTGGTAGCGAACCTTGGGAACCCAAAAATTATGATGGCAAATTTGAAGGCCCTATGCGCATGCGTCAAGCTTTGATTAAATCAAAGAACATGGTTTCAATTCGTATCTTGCAATCTATTACCCCGCAATATGCAAAGGATTACGCTGCAAAGTTTGGCTTTGATGAAGCAAAAATACCCGCGTATTTAACCATGGCATTGGGCGCAGGCTCAGTTACGCCACTACAAATGCTAGCCGGATATTCCGTGTTTGCTAACGGTGGATATAGCGTTACACCTTACTTTATTCAACGCATTGAAGATGCCCGTGGCACGATATTAAGTAAAGCGACCCCAGCCTCAGTGGGTAGCGGTGCGCAGCAAATCATTGACGCACGCAATGCGTTTACCATGGTGAGTATGCTGCAAGATGTAGTGAAACATGGTACAGCGATACGTGCTATGCAGTTGGGACGAGATGATTTGGCAGGCAAAACGGGAACAACCAATGATTCTATAGACGCGTGGTTCTGTGGTTTTCAACGGAGTGTTGTGGGCATTTCTTGGATAGGATTCGATCAACCACGCAGTCTCGGCGACAAAGAAACAGGCGGTGGTGCGGCACTTCCTATGTGGATAAGCTATATGGAAAAAGTCCTTAAGGACGTTCCACAAACTGAATATGTCATGCCTGAAAATATGGTTGCGCTACATATCAACGACGATGGAATACATGATGACAGCAGTGCTCGCGTTGAATATTTTTATCAAGAAAACATCCCTTCCGGGTCAGCTACACCTTCCGCCTCCGAGCAAAGCAAGCCTACAGAAGCGGTTAAAGATCAATTGCTCTAAAAGATAATAATGCCTAAAGAGTACCCAAATAGACGCGACCACATGCGTGAACAGCTGGCTCATCAAGCAGCAAAGCTAATGGCAGAAGATGGCATTACTGACCACGCCTTTGCCAAACGTAAAGCGGCCAAACAGCTCGGCGCTGCGGATACCCAACATTTGCCCAGCAATGATGAAATCGACACCGCGTTACGCAGCTTTCGCCAACTATTTCAGAGTGAAATGCATCCCCATGTGCTTCTCGGGCTTCGGGAAGAGGCGCTAACCTATATGTTGATGTTTGCCGAATTTCACCCCTATCTCACAGGCTCGGTATTAAGTGGATTAGCTGGGGAGCAATCCGACATCAACATCATGCTTTTTAGCGATGATGAAAAGTCAGTGCTGTTATTCATGCTCAAACAAAAGATTGATTTTGAAAGTGGTGAATGGAGAGTGAAGATAAGTGGGCATGAAGAGTTTGTGCCGAGTTATGCTCTGTCTGGAGAATCGGGTACGCAAATTCATATCATTGTACTTCCCGAAAACGCCAGATTCAGCGGCAGCCGCCATCCTGAAACCCACGCAGACATTGCTGCGGTTAAAGCATTATTGTCTTGTTGAGTTTAAACCGATTGAGCTATTCAGAGGTTTGGAAATGTCTATATTCAGCACTTCAATCGAAACATAGGCTGGCATGCACATACATAGAATCTTCCCCAAGCTCAGTTCGCAGTGAATAGCCATTTTTCTCCAAAAGTTTGTGCAATTCAACTGGCGGCCTTTCCACACCGAGACACGAAAATGTATATTCACCAAATGGAAAATTCTTTAATATTTCGTATTCAAAACCTTCCACATCCAAACTGAAATAATCAATAACAGGAGGAGCTTTATGCTTGCCTAGTACCTCCTCCAAAGGAACTGCCTCCCTTTGATACGCCCTTTGAAATGACCCCCAATTCGAGTTGAGCTTGTGTCCTTCATCGGCAGTGATATCCTCTCTCACCATTGAAAGCAGCGAATTCTGCTTTGCCTTCCTGCTTAACATTAATTGGCCACGATCGAGAATTTCAAATAACGTAACAGTTTTCCTTACGCTGGCAATACACGAATTATCAGCAATGCAATTAGGTCGATTCTTCACTAAACGTTCAAATGCGCTCGTTGGCTCTATAAGGATACCCTTCCATCCAAGTTCATTTTCCAGCAATAGGGTATTTGATATCCATAATCCATCTCCCCCTCCTATCTCAAGGAAAAAACCGTTTTGCTTTCTTCGAAATAACTCAATAACCCATAAATCTTGCCCTGATTGGCTGTTAGAAACTAAAGAATTTTTTTTGTCACTCATAACTTCAGAACCCTTAATTTCACCAGCACTATTT